>NZ_JBEZNQ010000082.1:0-32334 GCF_040653315.1 Streptomyces sp. NPDC047981
GGGGGCTGGATGTTCGCCCTCCGGGCGACATCCAGCCCGTCCGGCGCTTGAGGACACGGCCGCAGGCCGTACGGGGGCCTGGGGGCTCGCCCCCAGTTCGGGAAGGGGCGGGGTGGGGAAGAGGCCCCGCGCAGCGGCCCCCACCCGCGCCCCACACCCGCACCCGCATCACCACCACGAAGGCAGACCACGTGAACTGGGACGACGACACCGCACCGCCCACCGACGACCGCATCGTCGCCGCGGCCGCCGAGGGCGACGACCAGGCCGTCGAGGCGGCGCTGCGCCCCAAGGACCTCGACGAGTTCGTCGGCCAGGAGAAGGTCCGCCAGCAGCTCGACCTCGTCCTCAAGGCCGCCCGCCAGCGCGGCGCCACCGCCGACCACGTCCTGCTCTCCGGCGCCCCCGGCCTCGGCAAGACCACGCTCTCGATGATCATCGCGGCCGAGATGAACGCCCCGATCCGGATCACCTCCGGCCCCGCCATCCAGCACGCCGGAGACCTGGCCGCGATCCTCTCCTCCCTCCAGGAGGGCGAGATCCTCTTCCTCGACGAGATCCACCGGATGTCCCGGCCCGCCGAGGAGATGCTCTACATGGCGATGGAGGACTTCCGCGTCGACGTGATCGTCGGCAAGGGCCCCGGCGCCACCGCCATCCCCCTGGAGCTGCCGCCCTTCACCCTGGTCGGCGCCACCACCCGGGCCGGACTCCTGCCGCCCCCGCTCCGGGACCGCTTCGGCTTCACCGGGCACATGGAGTTCTACGACCCCTCCGAGCTCGAGCGCGTCATCCACCGCTCGGCCGGCCTCCTCGACGTCGAGATCGACACCGCCGGAGCCGCCGAGATCGCCGGCCGCTCCCGGGGCACCCCCCGTATCGCCAACCGCCTCCTGCGCCGCGTCCGCGACTACGCCCAGGTCAGGGCCGACGGCGTGATCACCCAGGAGGTCGCCGCCGCCGCCCTCGGTGTCTACGAGGTGGACAGCCGCGGCCTCGACCGGCTCGACCGGGCCGTCCTGGAGGCCCTCCTCAAGCTCTTCGGCGGCGGACCCGTCGGTCTGTCCACCCTCGCCGTCGCCGTGGGGGAGGAGCGGGAGACCGTCGAGGAGGTCGCCGAGCCCTTCCTCGTACGCGAAGGACTCCTGGCCCGTACGCCCCGTGGTCGGGTCGCCACTCCCGCGGCATGGACGCATCTCGGACTCGTTCCGCCGCAGGCAGCGGCCCCGGGCGCGCCAGGAAGCGGACAACAGGGGCTCTTCGGGGCGTGACGGCACGGTGACGGCGCGGAGACTCGTCGCACGGGGAACCAGGGTGCGATGCTGGACGTTGTTCCAACGATGCGGACTCGCCTAGACTCCGCCGATGCCGACCATTCTGGCCGGCACGCCCACCCCCGAAGATCAGGCCGCGGGATCTCCGCGTCCGTGCGAAGGAAACCCGTCCCGTGAGCATCGTGACCCTCCTCCCCTTCATCGTCCTCATCGGGGCCATGTTCCTGATGACCCGCTCTGCCAAGAAGAAGCAGCAGGCGGCCGCGCAGATGCGCGACGAGATGCAGCCCGGCACCGGCGTACGCACGATCGGGGGGATGTACGCCACCGTCAAGGAGATCGCCGACGAGACCGTCCTCCTCGAGGTCGCTCCCGGCGTCCACGCCGTCTACGCGAAGAACGCGATCGGCGCGGTCCTCGCCGACGACGAGTACAACCGGATCGTCCACGGCGACGAGCCGGAGTCGGAGACGGTCGTCCCGGACGACGCGTCCTCGCTGACCGAGTCGGCCGAGGCGGGGGAGCCGGCCGAGGACGCCAAGCCCGACCTGACCAAGAAGGTCGAGGCCGTCGAGGCCGACGCCGAGGTCAAGAAGGACGGCAAGACGGACGGCGAGACCGAGGCGAAGTAGTCGCGACCGAGGACCGCGGAGCGCCCACCCGGCGTCCGCGGTCCTCGGCACGGTTGCTGGTCTGCGGGGGCAGGTCCCCACACACACTTCGTGGCCGCACCGCGCACACCCGGCGCGGGACGGTTGGACAGGGAGAAACGACAAGGTGGCAGCACCGAAGAAGGGCCGAAGGCCGGCGGGGGGCCCGGGGGGCCAGAGCAGGCCGGGGCGTGCCCTGGCTCTGATCATCATCGCCATGGTCGCGCTCACGGGCGGCATGTTCTGGTCCGGTCACACCACACCGAGGCTGGGCATCGACCTCGCCGGTGGTACGTCGATCACGCTGAAGGCGAAGGCCGAGCCCGGCCAGGAAGACGCCGTCAACGAGACCAACATGAAGACGGCGGTCGACATCATCGAGCGCCGTGTCAACGGTCTGGGTGTGTCCGAGGCCGAGGTCCAGACGCAGGGCCGCGAGAACATCATCGTCAACATCCCCCGGGGTGTGAACGAGAAGCAGGCCCGTGAGCAGGTCGGCACCACCGCTCAGCTCTACTTCCGGCCCGTGGTGACCTACGCGCCGTCCGCCGGCGAGCAGCCGGCGCCGAGCGCCAGCTCCTCCACGTCGCCCAAGCCCTCGGCTTCCGGCTCGACCGCGGACAAGGGCAAGGACGGGGCGTCGGCCACGCCGTCGGCGAGCTCCTCCACCCAGGGCCGCGCGGTCTCCGAGGCCCTGAAGGCCCCGAGCCCGACCGCCACCCCGAGCGGTTCCGCCACGCCCAAGGCCTCCGAGACGCCGAAGCCCTCCGGCACCCCGAGCGCCGACCCCGCGACCTCCGCCCTCGAGCAGAAGTTCGCCACCCTGAACTGCCTCGACCCGAAGCAGCGGGCCTCCGCCTCCCAGGGCGCCAAGCCGGCCGACTCCATCGTCGCCTGCGGCAAGAACTCGATCGGCCAGTGGGAGAAGTACCTGCTCGGCCCGGCCGAGGTGGACGGCAAGGACGTCGACGACGCGCAGGGCACCTTCGACCAGCAGCGCGGCATGTGGATCGTGAACATGGAGTTCACGGACGCGGGTGCCAAGAAGTTCTCGCAGATCACCAGCAAGCTCTCGCAGCAGCAGGAGCCGCAGAACCAGTTCGCGATCGTCCTGGACGGCGAGGTCGTCTCGGCCCCGTCCGTGCGGACGACCCTGAGCGCCAACGCGGAGATCTCCGGCAGCTTCAACCAGCAGTCCGCCCAGGACCTCGGCAACATCCTGTCCTACGGTGCCCTGCCCCTCGCCTTCGAGACCCAGAGCGTCGACACCGTCACCGCCGCCCTCGGCGGTGAGCAGCTGGAGGCCGGTCTGATCGCCGGTGCCATCGGCCTCGGTCTCGTCGTCCTGTACCTGGTGATCTACTACCGCGGTCTGTCGCTGATCGCCCTGCTCAGCCTCGGCGTCTCCGCCCTGCTGACGTACGTGATCATGGCCCTGCTCGGCCCGGCCATCGGCTTCGCGCTGAACCTGCCGGCCGTCTGTGGCGCCATCGTCGCCATCGGTATCACCGCGGACTCGTTCATCGTCTACTTCGAACGCATCCGCGACGAGGTCCGCGAGGGCCGCACGCTGCGCCCGGCCGTCGAGCGCGCCTGGCCGCGTGCCCGGCGCACGATCCTGGTCTCCGACTTCGTGTCGTTCCTCGCCGCCGCGGTGCTCTTCGTCGTCACCGTCGGCAAGGTCCAGGGCTTCGCGTTCACCCTCGGTCTGACGACCCTGCTCGACGTGGTCGTGGTGTTCCTCTTCACCAAGCCGCTGATGACGCTGCTGGCCCGTACGAAGTTCTACGGCAACGGTCACGCCTGGTCCGGGCTGGACCCGAAGCGCCTCGGCGCCAAGCCGCCGCTGCGCCGCTCCCGCCGTGTCAACGCCCCCGTCGACCACCCGAAGGAGGCGTGAGATGGCGAAGAAGCGCGACAGTCTCGGCGCCCGGCTCAACCGCGGTGAAATCGCCTACGACTTCATCGGCAACCGCAAGCTCTGGTACGGCCTCTCCATCCTGATCACCATCACGGCGATCGTGGCGCTTGCCGTCCGCGGCCTGAACATGGGCATCGAGTTCCAGGGCGGTGCCGTCTTCACCACCCCGAAGTCCGAGGTCTCGGTCTCCCAGGCCCAGGAGTACGCGGAAGAGGCCTCCGGTCACGACGCGGTGGTCCAGAAGCTCGGCAGCGGCGCGCTGCGCATCCAGGTCGGCGGCCTCGACACCGCCAAGTCCGACCAGGTCCGCTCCGAGCTCGCCAAGGACCTCGGCGTCGAGGAGACCAAGATCGCGGCGGAGCTGGTCGGCCCCAGCTGGGGCGAGCAGATCGCCACCAAGGCGTGGACCGGTCTCGCCGTCTTCATGATCCTGGTGGTCATCTATCTGGCCATCGCCTTCGAATGGAGAATGGCGGTCGCGGCGCTCATCGCCCTGATCCACGACCTGACCATCACCGTCGGCATCTACACACTCGTCGGCTTCGAGGTCACCGTCGGTACCGTCATCGGTCTGCTGACGATCCTCGGCTATTCGCTGTACGACACCGTCGTCGTCTTCGACTCCCTCAAGGAGCAGACGAAGGACATCACCAAGCAGAGCCGGTACACCTACAGCGAGCTGGCCAACCGCTCGATCAACGGCACCCTGGTCCGCTCGATCAACACCACCGTCGTCGCACTGCTGCCGGTCGCCGGTCTGCTCTTCATCGGCGGTGGCGTCCTCGGCGCCGGCATGCTGAACGACATCTCGCTGTCGCTCTTCGTCGGTCTCGCCGCGGGTGCGTACTCCTCGATCTTCATCGCCACCCCGCTCGTCGCCGACCTCAAGGAGCGCGAGCCGGCGATCAAGGCGCACACCAAGCGTGTGCTCGCCAAGCGGGCCGCGGCGGCCGCCAAGGGCGAGAGCCTGGAGGACGGTGACGCCGACTCCGACGTGCACCGTGACGCCTTCGACGAGGACGAGGACCGCACCGCCGTCGTCGGCCCGCGCGGCCGCCGCGGCCGGGCGTCGGAGCAGCGCGGATGACGGCCGAGGCACAGGACACCACAGCCCTGCTCCTCAGCCGGATCCGGGACGTCCCCGACTACCCGAAGCCGGGTGTGCTGTTCAAGGACATCACGCCGCTGCTCGCGGATCCGCAGGCGTTCACGGCGCTCACCGACAGCCTCGCCGCGCTGTGCGCCACGCACGGCGCGACGAAGATCGTCGGCCTCGAGGCGCGCGGCTTCATCCTCGCGGCGCCGGTGGCCGTCCGGGCGGGCCTGGGCTTCGTCCCGGTCCGCAAGGCCGGCAAGCTCCCCGGCGCCACCCTGCGGCAGGCGTACGAGCTGGAATACGGCACCGCCGAGATCGAGGTGCACGCCGAGGACCTGGCCGCGGGTGACCGCGTCATGGTCATCGACGACGTCCTCGCCACCGGCGGCACCGCCGAGGCCTCCATCGAGCTCGTCCGGCGTGCCGGGGCCGAGGTCGCGGGCGTCGCCGTCCTCATGGAGCTCGGCTTCCTGCCCGGTCGGACCCGCCTGGAGCCCGCCCTGCGCGGCGCTCCGCTGGAGGCGCTGATCACGGTCTGACACGGCCGGTCCGTGTGAGGGGCGTCCCGGGGAATTCCCCGGGACGCCCCTTCCGTTCTCCCGGTATGTCCCGGAAGAGGACGCATGCGCGCGTGGCGCCCGTCTCACCGCTCGCACGCGTGAGCACGGCGGCCCGTGGCTCGATACCATGGCCTTTCCGGGCCTGACCGGGGGACCCGGTACCGCACGAGGAGCGCTCTTGCCAGACGAGGCCCAGCCACTCTCCGCCGCGCAGCCCGACCCGCAGGCCGAAAAGGCCGTTGCGGCGGGACCCGCGACGCCCCAGAACAAGGCCGCGGAGAGCCGGCCCGCGCCCGTGGCGCCCACACCGGCGGCCCCCGCACCGAAGCCCGCGCCCGCCCCCGCCACCCGCTCCGGCGGCTCGTCCAACCGCGTGCGCGCCCGCCTCGCCCGACTCGGCGTGCAGCGCTCCTCCCCGTACAACCCGGTCCTCGAACCGCTGCTCCGGATCGTCCGCTCCAACGACCCGAAGATCGAGACGGCGACCCTCCGCCAGGTCGAGCGGGCCTACCAGGTCGCCGAGCGCTGGCACCGCGGCCAGAAGCGCAAGAGCGGCGACCCGTACATCACCCACCCGCTCGCCGTCACGACCATCCTGGCCGAGCTGGGCATGGACCCGGCGACGCTGATGGCCGGTCTGCTGCACGACACCGTCGAGGACACCGAGTACGGCCTGGACACGCTGCGCCGGGACTTCGGTGACCAGGTCGCGCTGCTCGTCGACGGCGTCACCAAGCTCGACAAGGTCAAGTTCGGCGAGGCCGCGCAGGCCGAGACCGTCCGCAAGATGGTCGTCGCCATGGCCAAGGACCCGCGCGTCCTGGTCATCAAGCTCGCCGACCGCCTGCACAACATGCGCACCATGCGCTACCTCAAGCGCGAGAAGCAGGAGAAGAAGGCGCGCGAGACCCTCGAGATCTACGCGCCCCTCGCCCACCGCCTGGGCATGAACACCATCAAGTGGGAGCTGGAGGACCTCGCCTTCGCGATCCTCTACCCCAAGATGTACGACGAGATCGTCCGGCTCGTCGCCGAGCGCGCCCCCAAGCGCGACGAGTACCTCGCCATAGTGACCGACGAGGTGCAGACCGACCTGCGGGCCGCCCGCATCAAGGCGACCGTCACCGGCCGCCCGAAGCACTACTACAGCGTCTACCAGAAGATGATCGTCCGCGGCCGTGACTTCGCGGAGATCTACGACCTGGTCGGCATCCGCGTGCTCGTGGACACCGTCCGCGACTGCTACGCGGCCCTCGGCACCGTCCACGCGCGATGGAACCCGGTCCCCGGCCGGTTCAAGGACTACATCGCGATGCCGAAGTTCAACATGTACCAGTCGCTGCACACGACGGTCATCGGCCCCAACGGCAAGCCCGTCGAGCTGCAGATCCGTACGTTCGACATGCACCGCCGCGCCGAGTACGGCATCGCCGCGCACTGGAAGTACAAGCAGGAGGCCGTCGCCGGCGCCTCCAAGGTGCGGTCCGACGTTCCCAAGCACACCGGCAAGGACGACCACCTCAACGACATGGCGTGGCTGCGCCAGCTGCTCGACTGGCAGAAGGAGACCGAGGACCCCGGCGAGTTCCTGGAGTCCCTGCGCTTCGACCTGTCGCGCAACGAGGTCTTCGTCTTCACCCCCAAGGGCGATGTCATCGCGCTGCCCGCAGGGGCCACCCCCGTGGACTTCTCCTACGCCGTCCACACCGAGGTCGGCCACCGCACCATAGGGGCCCGGGTCAACGGCCGGCTCGTCCCGCTGGAGTCCACGCTCGACAACGGCGACCTGGTCGAGGTCTTCACCTCCAAGGCCGCGGGCGCCGGTCCCTCCCGCGACTGGCTGGGCTTCGTCAAGTCGCCGCGCGCCCGCAACAAGATCCGCGCCTGGTTCTCCAAGGAGCGCCGCGACGAGGCGATCGAGCAGGGCAAGGACGCCATCGCGCGCGCCATGCGCAAGCAGAACCTGCCGATCCAGCGGATCCTGACCGGCGACTCGCTCGTCACCCTCGCCCACGAGATGCGCTACAGCGACATCTCCTCGCTGTACGCGGCGATCGGCGAGGGCCATGTCACCGCCCAGTCCATCGTCCAGAAGCTGGTCCAGGCGCTCGGCGGCGAGGAGGCCGCCACCGAGGACATCGCCGAGACCGCCCCGCCCTCGCGCGGCCGCGCCAAGCGCCGTTCCAGCGCCGACCCGGGCGTGGTCGTCAAGGGCGTCGAGGACGTCTGGGTCAAGCTGGCCCGTTGCTGCACACCCGTGCCGGGCGACCCGATCATCGGCTTCGTCACCCGCGGGAGCGGCGTCTCCGTGCACCGCAGCGACTGCGTCAACGTCGACTCGCTCTCGCGCGAGCCGGAGCGGATCCTCGAGGTCGAGTGGGCGCCCACCCAGTCCTCGGTCTTCCTGGTCGCCATCCAGGTCGAGGCCCTGGACCGGTCCCGGCTGCTCTCCGACGTCACCCGGGTCCTGTCGGACCAGCACGTCAACATCCTGTCGGCGGCCGTCCAGACCTCCCGCGACCGGGTGGCCACCTCACGCTTCACCTTCGAGATGGGCGACCCCAAGCACCTCGGCCACGTCCTGAAGGCAGTCCGGGGCGTGGAGGGCGTCTACGACGTCTACCGCGTGACCTCGGCCCGTCGGCCCTGACGACGCGTACGAGAAGGGCCCTGGTACCTGTCACAGGTACCGGGGCCCTTCCCGTTCTCCGTACGCGGGATCAGCCGCCGAACTCCTGCAGGCCCTTCAGAGCCTGGTCGAGGAGCGCCTGGCGGCCCTCCAGCTCGCGCGCGAGCTTGTCGGCCTTGGCGTCGTTGCCCGCCGCGCGGGCCGCGTCGATCTGCTTCTGGAGCTTGTCGACGGCGTCCTGGAGCTGGCCCGTCAGACCCGCGGCACGCGCGCGTGCCTCCGGGTTCGTCCGGCGCCACTCCGACTCCTCGGCCTCCTGGATCGCCCGCTCCACCGCGTGCATCCGGCCCTCGACCTTCGGCCGGGCGTCGCGCGGCACGTGGCCGATGGCCTCCCAGCGCTCGTTGATGGAGCGGAAGGCCGCACGGGCCGCCTTCAGATCCGTCACGGGCATCAGCTTCTCGGCCTCGACCGCGAGCTCCTCCTTCAGCTTGAGGTTCTCGGTCTGCTCCGCGTCGCGCTCGGCGAAGACCTCACCACGCGCGGCGAAGAACACGTCCTGGGCGCCGCGGAAGCGGTTCCACAGGTCGTCCTCGTGCTCGCGCTGGGCGCGGCCCACGGCCTTCCACTCCGCCATCAGCTCGCGGTAGCGGGCGGCCGTGCCACCCCAGTCCGTGGAGTTCGACAGCGACTCGGCCTCGGCGACCAGCTTCTCCTTGGCCTTGCGGGCCTCCTCGCGCTGCGCGTCCAGCGAGGCGAAGTGCGCCTTGCGGCGCTTGGAGAACGCCGAGCGGGCGTGCGAGAAGCGGTGCCACAGCTCGTCGTCGGACTTCCGGTCGAGCCGGGGCAGGCCCTTCCAGGTGTCCACCAGAGCCCGCAGCCGCTCACCGGCCGCCCGCCACTGCTCGCTCTGCGCGAGCTCCTCCGCCTCCTTGACCAGCGCCTCCTTGGCGCCGCGCGCCTCGTCGGCCTGCTTGGCCTTCTCGACCTTGCGCTCCTCGCGGCGCGACTCCACCGTCTCGACCAGCTTGTCGAGACGCGTCGTCAGCGCGGCGAGGTCACCCACGGCGTGGTGCTCGTCCACCTGCTGCCGGATGTGCTCGATCGCGACGGTGGCGTCCTTCGCCGAGAGGTCGGTGGTCTTCACCCGCTTCTCGAGGAGGCCGATCTCGACAACCAAGCCCTCGTACTTGCGCTCGAAGTAGGCCAGTGCCTCCTCGGGAGTGCCGGCCTGCCACGATCCGACGACCTTCTCGCCCTCGGCAGTACGCACGTACACGGTGCCCGTCTCGTCGACGCGGCCCCACGGGTCGCTGCTCACAGCGCCTCCTCCACATGATGCCGACGAGGGGGCTCTCGCCCCCTGGGCATCGTCCACAGTTTCCCGGCGGGCCTCGCCCGCCCTCCACAACGCGGATACAGGACCGCGCTGCACAACGCCAATCTAGGCGAACGGCCGCCCGGCTGTCCGCTCTCCGCGCGACCGAAATTCAACGGTCGCGCGGTGGGTCACTTCTGGGTGACCGTGCCCGACTCGATCGTGACCGCCGACTTGGGCGCGCCGTCCTTGGCGCCGCCCTCGACCCCGGCCTTCGCGACCTCCTCGACGACCTTCAGGCCGGCCGCGTCGATCTTCCCGAACGGGGTGTAGCTCGGCGGCAGCTTGGTGTCCTTGTAGACCAGGAAGAACTGGCTGCCGCCGCTGCCCGGCTGACCGGTGTTGGCCATCGCGACCGTGCCCGCCGGGAACGTCACCGTGCCGTCCGCGCCGGCCTTGCCGAGCGCGTCCAGGTTCTCGTCCGGGATGTTGTAGCCGGGGCCGCCGGTGCCGTCGCCCTTGGGGTCACCGCACTGGAGCACGAAGATGCCCTCGGTGGTCAGCCGGTGGCACTTGGTGCCGTCGAAGTACTTCTTGTCCGCCAGGTGCTTGAAGGAGTTCACCGTCTGCGGGGTCTTCGCGGCGTCCATGGCGATCGCGACCGTGCCCCGGTTCGTCTTCAGGGACATCGTGTACGCGGCCTTCTCGTCGATGGCCATCGCCGGTGCGGGGGCCGTCGACTCGCTCGCCGAGGGCGTCGGAGCCGTCGTGTTGTCGCCCGCCGCCGTGTTGTCGGACTTCTTGTCGTCTCCGCCGGTCAGCGCCACGGAGGCGTACACCGCGCCACCCGCGGCCAGCACCACGGCGAGCGAGGCGGCGATCACGGTGTTGCGGCGCTTGGCCTTCTGCCGCGCCTGATCCCGCCGCTGCTGCTGGCGTACGTACTTCTCCCTGGCGAGTTGCCGCCGCCGCTGATCGCTGCTGACCACGGGGTCCGCTCCTTGTCGCTCGTCTGTTCCTGTCCTGGCCGGGTGTGCCCGTACCGTATACGGGTTGGCTGTGGAATACGCAGCGCCGGTAGGCTCTGATCTGCCACTTCCGCTCCGCCGCACCCCGTGCCGGACGACATTTAAGGACGATCGTGCTGATTGCCGGGTTCCCCGCCGGGGCCTGGGGGACCAACTGCTATCTGGTCGCCCCCGCCGCAGGCGAGGAGTGCGTGATCATCGACCCGGGCCACCAGGCGGCTCAGGGGGTCGAGGAGACGCTTCGGAAGCATCGGCTCAAGCCCGTCGCGGTGGTCCTCACCCATGGCCACATCGACCACGTCGCCTCCGTCGTCCCGGTCTGCGGCGCCCATGACGTACCCGCGTGGATCCACCCCGCCGACCGGTACATGATGAGCGACCCGGAGAAGGCCCTCGGCCGCTCCATCGGGATGCCCCTCATGGGCGAGCTGACCGTGGGCGAGCCGGACGACGTGCACGAGCTCACCGACGGCGCGAAGCTGGAGCTCGCCGGTCTCGAGTTCTCCGTCGCCCACGCGCCCGGTCATACCAAGGGGTCGGTGACCTTCCGGATGCCCGAGTCCACGGAGATCCCCTCCGTGTTCTTCTCGGGCGATCTGCTCTTCGCCGGCTCCATCGGACGCACCGACCTGCCCGGCGGTGACATGGACGAGATGCTCGAATCGCTGGCCCGCGTGTGCCTGCCGCTCGACAACTCGACCGTGGTGCTGTCGGGACACGGTCCCCAGACGACCATCGGCCAGGAGCGCGCCACCAACCCGTATCTGCGGGACGTGGCGGCCGGCCTCGGGAGCACGAAGGCTCCCCGACGAGGAATGTGACGAGAACGCAGTGAGCACCTTCAAGGCCCCCAAGGGCACGTACGACCTGATCCCGCCGAACTCCGCGAAGTACCTGGCGGTCCGTGACGCCATCTCCGGACCGCTGCGGATGTCCGGCTACGGCTACGTCGAGACGCCCGGCTTCGAGGACGTGAACCTCTTCGCCCGCGGTGTCGGCGAGTCCACCGACATCGTCTCCAAGGAGATGTACGCCTTCGAGACCAAGGGCGGCGACAAGCTCGCCCTGCGCCCCGAGGGCACCGCCTCCGTGCTGCGCGCGGCCCTGGAGGCCAACCTGCACAAGCAGGGCAACCTCCCCGTCAAGCTCTGGTACTCCGGCTCGTACTACCGCTACGAGCGCCCGCAGAAGGGCCGCTACCGCCACTTCTCGCAGGTCGGTGCCGAGGCGATCGGCGCCGAGGACCCGGCGCTCGACGCCGAGCTGATCATCCTGGCCGACCAGGCGTATCGCTCGCTGGGCCTGCGCAACTTCCGCATCCTGCTCAACTCGCTGGGCGACAAGGAGTGCCGTCCCGTCTACCGCGAGGCGCTGCAGACCTTCCTGCGCGGCCTCGACCTGGACGAGGACACCCTCCGCCGGGCCGAGATCAACCCGCTGCGCGTCCTCGACGACAAGCGCGAGGCCGTGCAGAAGCAGCTGGTCGGCGCCCCGCTGCTGCGGGACTACCTGTGCGACGCGTGCAAGGCGTACCACGAGGAGGTGCGCGCGCTGATCACCGCCGCGGGCGTGGCCTTCGAGGACGACGCCAAGCTGGTGCGCGGCCTGGACTACTACACGCGGACGACCTTCGAGTTCGTCCACGACGGTCTCGGCTCGCAGTCCGCCGTGGGCGGTGGCGGCCGCTACGACGGCCTCTCCGAGATGATCGGCGGACCGGCGCTCCCGTCGGTCGGCTGGGCGCTCGGGGTGGACCGCACGGTCCTGGCCCTGGAGGCGGAGGGCGTGGAGCTGGACATCCCGGCGGCCACCAGCGTCTTCGCGGTGGCGCTCGGCGAGGAGGCCCGGCGGGTCGTCTTCGGCAAGGTCACCGAGCTGCGCAAGGCCGGTGTCGCCGCGGACTTCTCCTTCGGCGGCAAGGGGCTGAAGGGTTCGATGAAGGACGCCAACCGCTCGGGCGCGCGCTTCGCGATCGTGGCCGGCGAGCGCGACCTGGCCGAGGGCGTCGTCCAGCTCAAGGACATGGAGGCCGGCGAGCAGGAGCCGGTGGCCCTGGACGAGCTGGTCGCCACCCTCCGGGCCAAGCTGGCCTGATCCCCGCGGGTACGGGCCCCGGCGCCACGCGCGCCGGGGCCCGTCCTTATGTCCACCGAACGGTGGACACGAGTCGGTGTGCGGCACAATGACCGTGCCCAGCAGGCCGGCGAGCGATGGAACGGATCTATGACGAACGCAAGCGTGGACGAGTCGACGACGCGCGACACGATCGGCGCGAGCCGCGCCTTCGCCTGGCTGCTCGTGATCACCGGAGCCGCGGGGCTGCTCGCCGCCTGGGTGATCACGATCGACAAGTTCAAGCTCCTCGAGGACCCGAACTTCACCCCAGGGTGCAGCCTCAACCCGGTCGTCTCCTGCGGCAACATCATGAAGAGCGAGCAGGCCGCGGTCTTCGGCTTCCCGAACCCCATGCTCGGCCTCGTGACCTACGCGATGGTCGTCGCGATCGGCGTCGCCCTCCTCGCGGGCGCCCGCTACCGCCGCTGGTACTGGCTCGGTCTGAACGCCGGCACGCTGTTCGGCGTCGGCTTCTGCACCTGGCTCATGCAGCAGTCGCTGTACGAGATCAACGCGCTCTGCCTGTGGTGCTGCCTCGCCTGGGTCGCCACCATCGTCATGTTCTGGTACGTGACCTCGCACAACGTCCGGGGCGGCGTCATCCCCGCCCCGCGCGGCCTGCGGACCTTCTTCGACGAGTTCACCTGGGTGCTGCCGGTGCTCCACATCGGGATCATCGGCATGCTGATCCTGACGCGCTGGTGGGACTTCTGGACCAGCTGACCGGACCGGGGCCCGGCCGGGCTGTCAGCGCTCTGACTTAGGCTTCATGACTGTGGAGCCCGACCTCTTTACCGCAGCCGCCGAAGAACGCCAGGAGAAGGACCCGTCCAGCAGCCCGCTGGCGGTCCGGATGCGCCCGCGCACCCTGGACGAGGTCCTCGGCCAGCAGCACCTGCTCAAGCCGGGATCGCCGCTGCGCCGACTCGTCGGCGACGGCAGCGGGGGACCGGCCGGCTCCTCGTCCGTGATCCTCTGGGGCCCGCCCGGCATCGGCAAGACCACCCTCGCGTACGTCGTCTCCAAGGCGACCAACAAGCGCTTCGTGGAGCTCTCCGCGATCACCGCGGGCGTCAAGGAGGTCCGGGCCGTCATCGAGGGCGCCCGGCGCGCGGCCGGCGGCTTCGGCAAGGAGACCGTCCTCTTCCTCGACGAGATCCACCGCTTCTCCAAGGCCCAGCAGGACTCGCTGCTCCCGGCCGTGGAGAACCGCTGGGTGACCCTGATCGCGGCGACGACGGAGAACCCGTACTTCTCGATCATCTCCCCACTGCTCTCCCGCTCCCTGCTGCTCACGCTCGAATCGCTCACCGACGACGATCTGCGCGACCTCCTCAAGCGGGCGCTGACCGAGGACCGGGGGCTCGGCGGCGCGGTCGCGCTTCCCGAGGACGCCGAGGCCCATCTGCTGCGCATCGCCGGTGGCGACGCACGCCGGGCGCTCACCGCCCTGGAGGCGGCGGCCGGCGCGGCCATCGCCAAGGGCGAGCCGGAGATCACCCTCGCCACGGTCGAGGAGACCGTCGACCGGGCGGCCGTGAAGTACGACCGGGACGGCGACCAGCACTACGACGTGGCCAGCGCGCTCATCAAGTCCATCCGAGGCTCGGACGTGGACGCGGCGCTGCACTATCTGGCCCGGATGATCGAGGCGGGGGAGGACCCCCGGTTCATCGCCCGCCGGCTGATGATCTCCGCGAGCGAGGACATCGGCCTGGCCGACCCCACCGCGCTGCCCACCGCCGTGGCGGCCGCCCAGGCCGTCGCCATGATCGGTTTCCCCGAGGCGGCGCTGACCCTGAGCCACGCCACGATCGCGCTGGCCCTCGCCCCCAAGTCGAACGCCGCGACGACCGCGATCTTCGCCGCCCAGACGGACGTGCGGAACGGTCTGGTCGGCCCGGTCCCGCCGCACCTGCGCGACGGCCACTACAAGGGCGCGGCCAAACTGGGCCACGGCCAGGGGTACGTCTATCCGCACGACGTCCCGGGCGGCATCGCCGCCCAGCAGCACGCCCCCGACGAGGTCCACGGAAAGCGCTACTACGAACCGACCCGCTACGGCGCGGAGGCGCGGTACGCGGACGTGGTCGAGAAGGTGCGGGAACGGCTGCGCGGCGACGGCTGACGGCTGACGCGCGCCACGGGCGGTCCGCCCCTACGCTCGGTCCATGATCCGCACGGCACGGTTCCCGGCCCTGGTCCTCGTGGCCCTGACGGTCACCGGCTGCGCGGCGGGCACCGAGGAGCGGGCGGCGGTTCCGTCCGCCTCCGCCGTGCCGCTCGTCGGCCCGGGCTTCCCGCCCACCGCCGCCGAGGCGCGCGACCGGCTGGCCCGGCTCACCGTCGCCTGGGGCAAGAACTGGCAGACGTACACGAGGGCGGAGTTCGGCACGACCTGGTCCGACGAGACCGACGCCCCCGGCGGGCGCAACGGCTGCGACACCCGCGACGACGTCCTGCGCCGCGACCTCGGCGAGCTGCGCCAGGGCGAGCGCAACCCGTGCGTCGTGCTGTCGGGCGTGCTCCACGACCCGTACACCGGCAAGGAGCTGCCGTACTCGTACCGCAAGGCGTCGCAGATCCAGACCGACCATGTCGTCGCGCTCGGCGCGGCCTGGCGCGCGGGCGCGTGGGCCTGGACCGCGGAGCGGCGCCTCGCCTACGCCAACGACCTGGACGTGCTGCTCGCCACCGACAAGCAGACCAACTACGAGAAGAGCAGCAAGACCCCCGACAAGTGGAAACCGCCGCGCAAGGCGTACTGGTGCGAGTACGGCCGGCGCTGGACCGGCATCAAGGCCAAGTACGGTCTGACGGTCTCCCCGCCCGAGAAGCGCGCGCTCGAAGAGCTCCTGGCCACCTGCGCCTGAGGGCTGCGGTCGGCCGCGTGCACGGGCCCCCGGCCGACCCGGTACACTCGTGCGGAGTGCTGCGTCCTGTGTCCGGCTTCGGCCGGCGCCACCAGAACGGGACAAGCAGCCGGAGCCCCGCCTCGGGCGGGATCTCCAGGAGTGTCGCGCACCTTCGAAGGTGTCGCGGGCAACCCATCACCTCCCCGGGTCTCCGGGACCAGGCGATGGGCCGTTCGCGTGCTGCACGTATGTGCCCAGACCAGGGAGCGGCTGCCCGACAGGTCCTCGACGACCGACGGGTTTCCCCGGCTGCGGATGCGACCTCCTCTAACCCTGGTGAAGCCGTATTCGTACAGATAGAGAGGTTGGTTCATGCCGAACCAGTCCCGTCCCAAGGTCAAGAAGTCGCGTGCCCTCGGCATCGCGCTGACCCCGAAGGCCGTCAAGTACTTCGAGGCCCGCCCCTACCCGCCGGGCGAGCACGGCCGTGGCCGCAAGCAGAACTCGGACTACAAGGTCCGTCTGCTCGAGAAGCAGCGTCTGCGCGCCCAGTACGACATCAGCGAGCGCCAGATGGCGCGCGCCTACGACCGCGCCAAGAAGGCCGAGGGCAAGACGGGCGAGGCGCTGGTCGTCGAGCTCGAGCGTCGCCTCGACGCCCTGGTCCTGCGTTCGGGCATCGCCCGCACCATCTACCAGGCCCGCCAGATGGTCGTGCACGGTCACATCCAGGTCAACGGTGGCAAGGTCGACAAGCCGTCGTTCCGCGTCCGTCCCGACGACGTCGTGATGGTCCGCGAGCGCTCGCGCGACAAGGCCCTGTTCCAGGTCGCCCGCGAGGGTGGCTTCGCCGCCGACGGTGAGACCCCGCGCTACCTGCAGGTCAACCTGAAGGCCCTGGCCTTCCGCCTCGACCGCGACCCGAACCGCAAGGAAATCCCGGTCATCTGCGACGAGCAGCTGGTCGTCGAGTACTACGCCCGCTGATCAAGCTGTCGTAGTACCACCCCCGCGGTGTTCGGCCCGCCGCTTCCCCACTCCCGTCAGTGGGGGAGCCGGCGGGCTTCCGCGTTCTCGGGGTTCCCCGGGGCTCTCGTACGGAACGGACGCGGCGACCGCGCGCCCGGCACCCGGGCCGCCGGATTCCGACGCTCGCTGAGCGCCCGGTCCACCGCCGCGTCCAGCGAGAGCCCCTGGCCCTCCCGCACCGACGCCCCGTACCGCTCCGCGCCGAGCAGCTCGCCCGCCTCCCGTGCGCAGAGCGCCCGCGGACCGTTGAAGGTCCCGGAGCCGAAGAGCTGCAGGCCCACGGTGTCCCACACCGGCAGGGCCGCGCCCTGCAGCACGGCCGCCTCCGAGGGATCGCCCTCGCTCGCCGTCACCAGCGCCAGCAGCTCGATCGCCAGGACCAGGCCCACCAGGTCGTGGAAGGTGTGGTTGATCGTCACGCACTCGGTCAGCAGCGCCCGCGCCTCGCCGTGCTCGCCCCGGGTCCACGCCGCGTACGCCAGCACATAGAGCGCGTACGCCCGCGTCCAGCGCTCGCCGCGCTCCTCGCAGATCTCGCGCGCGTCCACGCAGAGCGCGACCGCGCCCTCCAGATCGCCCAGGAAGACCCGGGCCATCGCCAGTTCGACCTGGGCCATCAGCACATTGCTGTTCAGTTCGCCGAGTTCGCGGTACGCCACCAGGGCCCGGCCGATCAGCTCCTCCGCGCGCCGCATGTCGTCCGTGAGCAGCGCCAGACAGCCCATCCGATGCGTCGCGTACGCCTCCGCCAGGGCGTTGCCGGTCGCGCGGGCCCGCTCCCCGCACTCGTGCAGCGCCGCCACCGCCGCCGTGCCGTCGCCCTGCAGGATCGCCACATAGCCGAGCACCCACAGCGCCTTCAGCCGGGCCGACAGGTGTTCGTCCTCGGTCGGCTCGCCGTCGAGCGACCGATCGAGCCAGTGCCGGCCCTCCGCCAGCCGGCCGCAGCCCACCCACGCGAACCAGAGCGTCCCCGCGAGCTGCTGCGCCAGATGCGCCTCGTCCGGCCGCTCCAGACAGAGTTCGAGCGCCGCCCGCAGATTCGGCAGCGCCGCGTCCAGACAGGCCGCGACCTCGGCCTGACGCGGGCTGAACCACTCCAGCTCGCACCAGGTGGCAAGCCCCACGTACCAGTCGCGATGGCGGCGGCGCATCCGCTCGGTGTCCCCGAGCGCCGCCAGCCACTCCGCCCCGTACGCGGCGACCGTGGCCACCATCCGGTACCGCGGTCCGGCCGGCGTGATCTCCCGTACCACCAGGGACTGCGCCAGCAGACCGCCGAGCACGTCCAGGACCCGCTCCGGCGGCAGCTCACGCCCGGCGCAGACGTACTCCACCGCCTCCAGGTCGAACGGGCCGGCGAAGACCGACAGGCGCGCCCACAACAGCCGCTCCTCCGGCGTGCACAGCTCGTGGCTCCACCCGATCGCCGTCCGCAGCGTCTGGTGCCGGGGCGGCGCGCCCCGCGCCCCGTCCGTGAGCAGCCGGAACCGGTCGTCGAGCCGGCGGAGCACCTGCTCCACGGTGAGCAGCGGCATCCGGGCGGCCGCCAGCTCGACGGCCAGCGGGATCCCGTCGAGGCGCAGGCACAGCTCCCGCACGGCGGCCGGATCGGCGGCGGGCGCGGCCGGATCGCCGTGCGCCGCCGCCCGCGCGAGGAACAGCCGCTCCGCGTCCTCCCCGCCCATCGGGGCGAGGGCGAACACCGTCTCCCCGGCCAGCCGCAGCGGACGGCGGCCCACCGCGAGCACGGAGAGGCCCGGGCAGCCTTCGAGGAGCTGCCGCAGCAGCGGAGCGCACTCCTCCACGAGGTGCTCGAAGCCGTCCACGACCAGCAGGGTCCGGCGGGCCGCGAGATGGTCGACCAGCGTCTCTTCCGGGGTGCGCAGCGTGTGGTCGGTCAGGCCCAGCGCCTCGACGAGCGCGAGTGCCACGAGATCGGGGTCGCGCAGCGCCGAGAGATCGGCGAGCCAGGCCCCCTCGGCGTAGCGTTTCTCCGCCGCGGAGGCGGCTCTCAGGGCCAGCCGGGTCTTCCCCACGCCCCCCATCCCGACCACCGTGACCAGGCGGGATTCGCCCAGGAGCCGGGAGAGTTCACGCTCTTCGCCGACCCGTCCGATGAACCGGTTCAGCTCAGCCGGGAGATTGCTCCTTCGCATGGGACACGGAGCGTACCCACCCGCACGCGCTCCGTACAATCGACCGAGGCGGATCCGCTGTCCCCGGCCGCGTCGCGGGGGCAAATGCGGTACAGGGAAAGACCCCGGGCGCGATAGGGTCGGAGGACGACTTTTCGCAAGGGCCCAACGACAGCAGAGAGCGGTGCGGAGTGACCGGTGGAGAGGTTGCCGGGATTCTGGTGGCCGTGTTCTGGGCGATTCTCGTCTCCTTCCTCGCCGTGGTTCTGGTGAGGCTGGCGCAGACGCTCAAGGCGACCACCAAACTGGTGGCGGACGTGACCGAACAGGCCGTCCCGCTGCTCAGCGACGCCTCCGCGACCGTGCGGTCGGCACAGACCCAGCTCGACCGGGTCGACGCCATCGCCTCGGACGTCCAGGAGGTCACCTCCAACGCCTCCGCGCTCTCCACCACCGTCGCCTCCACCTTCGGCGGCCCGCTCGTCAAGGTCGCCGCCTTCGGCTACGGAGTGCGCAAGGCGCTCGGCCGCGGCCGGGACGAGGCGTCCACGGCGCCCGCACCCGAGCGCCGTACCGTCGTCGGTCGCACCGTGCCCTCCGCGCGGCGCCGGAAGCAGAAGGGCTGAGCCGCCGATGTTCCGCCGTACGTTCTGGTTCACCGCAGGCGCCGCAGCCGGTGTGTGGGCCACCACCAAGGTCAACCGGAAGCTCAAGCAGCTGACCCCGGAGAGCCTCGCCGCGCAGGCGGCGAACAAGGCGATCGAGACCGGCCACCGGCTCAAGGACTTCGCCCTCGACGTCAGGGCGGGCATGGTCCAGCGCGAGGCCGAACTCGGCGAGGCGCTCGGCCTGGAGGCATCCGCGGACGCACCCGCCGAGCGCGAGCTTCCCGGGCCGCGCCGCAGGGCCGTGCTCGATCCCACCCCGCAGACCACCACGTATTCGTATCGCACGATTTCGTACAACCGGAATGAGGACCACTGATGGAGTCGGCTGAAATCCGCCGCCGCTGGCTGAGCTTCTTCGAGGAGCGCGGGCACACCGTCGTGCCTTCGGCGTCGCTCATCGCGGACGACCCGACTCTGCTTCTGGTCCCCGCCGGCATGGTTCCCTTCAAGCCGTACTTCCTCGGCGAGGTGAAGCCGCCGTTCCCGCGCGCCTCCAGCGTGCAGAAGTGCGTGCGCACGCCCGACATCGAAGAGGTCGGCAAGACCACCCGCCACGGCACGTTCTTCCAGATGTGCGGCAACTTCTCCTTCGGCGACTACTTCAAGGAAGGCGCCATCAAGCTGGCCTGGGAGCTGCTGACCACCTCGGTGGAGCACGGCGGCTACGGGCTCGACCCGGAGAAGCTCTGGATCACCGTCTACCTCGAGGACGACGAGGCCGAGCGGATCTGGCGCGACGTCGTCGGCGTCCCCGCCGAGCGCATCCAGCGCCTCGGCAAGAAGGACAACTACTGGTCGATGGGCGTCCCCGGCCCCTGCGGCCCGTGCTCGGAGATCAACTACGACCGCGGCCCGGAGTTCGGCGTCGAGGGCGGCCCGGCCGTCAACGACGAGCGCTACGTGGAGATCTGGAACCTGGTCTTCATGCAGTACGAGCGCGGTGAGGGCTCCGGCAAGGAGGACTTCCCGATCCTCGGCGAGCTGCCGTCCAAGAACATCGACACCGGTCTCGGCCTCGAGCGCCTCGCGATGATCCTGCAGGGCGTGCAGAACATGTACGAGACCGACACCCTCAAGGTCGTCATCGACAAGGCCACCGAGCTCACCGGTGTCGACTACGGCAAGTCCCACGACAGCGACGTCTCGCTGCGCGTGGTCGCCGACCACATGCGCACGTCCGTGATGCTCATCGGTGACGGTGTCACCCCGGGCAACGAGGGCCGCGGCTACGTGCTGCGCCGCATCATGCGCCGCGCCATCCGCAACATGCGCCTGCTCGGCGCCACGGGCGTGGTCGTCCAGGACCTCGTCGACGTGGTCATCGACACCATGGGCGAGCAGTACCCGGAGCTGGTCACCGACCGCAAGCGGATCGAGACCGTCGCCCTGGCCGAGGAGGCCCGCTTCCTCAAGACGCTGAACGCCGGCTCGAACGTCCTGGACGGCGCCGTCAGCGAGACCAAGGCCGCCGGCTCCACCGTCCTGCCCGGCGACAAGGCCTTCCTGCTCCACGACACCTGGGGCTTCCCGATCGACCTGACCCTGGAGATCGCCGCCGAGCAGGGGCTCTCCGTGGACGAGGCCGGCTTCCGCCGCCTCATGCAGGAGCAGCGGGACAAGGCCAAGGCCGACGCCAAGGCCAAGAAGACCGGCCACGCCGACGTCGCCGCCTACCGCGAGATCGCCGACGGCAACGGCGCCACCGAGTTCACCGGTTACACCAACACAGAGGGCGAGTCCACGGTCGTCGGTCTGCTGGTCAACGGCGTCCCGTCGCCGGCCGCCTCCGAGGGCGACGAGGTCGAGGTCGTCCTGGACCGCACCCCGTTCTACGCCGAGGGCGGCGGCCAGCTCGCCGACCACGGCCGGATCAAGCTGCACAGCGGCGCCGTCATCGAGATCCGCGACGTCCAGCAGCCGGTCCCCGGCGTCTCCGTGCACAAGGGCTCGGTCCAGGTCGGCGAGGTGACGGTCGGCTCCACCGCCTACGCCGCCATCGACGTGCGCCGCCGCCGGGCCATCGCCCGCGCCCACTCGGCCACGCACCTGACGCACCAGGCCCTGCGCGACGCTCTCGGCCCGACGGCCGCCCAGGCCGGTTCGGAGAACTCGCCCGGCCGCTTCCGCTTCGACTTCGGCTCGCCGAACGCCGTGCCCGGCACGGTCCTCATGGACGTCGAGCAGAAGATCAACGAGGTGCTCTCCCGCGAACTCGACGTGCACGCCGAGGTCATGCCGATCGACGAGGCCAAGCGCCAGGGTGCCATCGCCGAGTTCGGCGAGAAGTACGGCGAGCAGGTCCGCGTCGTCACCATCGGCGACTTCTCCAAGGAGCTGTGCGGCGGTACGCACGTCAAGAACACCTCGGCCCTCGGCCTGGTGAAGCTGCTCGGCGAGTCGTCGATCGGCTCCGGCGTGCGCCGCGTCGAGGCCCTCGTCGGTGTCGACGCGTACAACTTCCTCGCCCGGGAGCACACGGTCGTCGCCCAGCTCCAGGAGCTCGTGAAGGGCCGCCCCGAGGAGCTTCCGGAGAAGATCTCCTCCATGCTCGGCAAGCTGAAGGACGCCGAGAAGGAGATCGAGAAGTTCCGCGCCGAGAAGGTGCTGCAGGCCGCCGCCGGGCTGGTCGAGGGCGCCAAGGACATCCGTGGTGTGGCCCTCGTCACCGGCCAGGTCCAGGACGGCACCTCCGCCGACGACCTGCGCAAGCTGGTCCTCGACGTCCGCGGCCGGATCTCCTCCGACCGCCCGGCCGTCGTGGCCCTGTTCACCACGGCCAACGGTCGCCCGCTGACGGTCATCGCCACCAACGAGGCCGCCCGTGAGCGTGGTCTGAAGGCCGGCGAGCTGGTCCGCACGGCCGCCAAGACCCTCGGTGGCGGCGGTGGCGGCAAGCCGGACGTCGCCCAGGGCGGCGGCCAGAACCCGGAGGCCGTCGGCGAGGCCATCGACGCCGTCGAGCGCCTCGTCGTGGAGACGGCGTGACGATGCGCCGCGGCCGTCGACTCGCGATCGACGTCGGGGACGCCCGGATCGGGGTCGCCTCGTGCGACCCCGACGGGGTCCTCGCCACCCCGGTGGAGACCGTGCCGGGACGTGACGTCCCGGCCGCCCACCGGCGGCTGCGCGGACTCGTCGAGGAGTACGAACCGATCGAGGTCGTGGTCGGCCTCCCTCGCTCCCTCTCCGGGGGCGAGGGTCCGGCCGCGGCCAAGGTCCGGCGCTTCGCCGGGGAGCTGGCCAAGGGCATCGCTCCGGTGCCGGTCCGGCTGGTCGACGAGCGGATGACGACGGTGTCGGCGACCCAGGGGCTGCGCGCCTCAGGCGTGAAGTCCAAGAAGGGGCGGTCCGTCATCGACCAGGCCGCCGCTGTGATCATCCTTCAGAACGCTCTTGAGGCCGAACGGGTATCAGGTAATCCTCCCGGCGAGGGCGTCGAAGTGGTCATCTGATCGCGATACGGTAACGTTCCGCGCGATGTGGCGGTGTTCGAACAGCTGCCGCACAACGTAGAGGCGGATCGTCCGGAAGCCTCGCGGCTGGTTGGGGATCGATGACTGAGTATGGCCGGGGCTCCGGCTCCGAACCGTGGCATCCCGCGGACCCGTTGTACGGGGACCAGGGATGGGGAGGTCAGGGTCAGCAGCAGTACCCGCACCAGGACCAGCAGTACGGCCACCAGGACCCGTACGGCCAGGCTCAGTACGGCCACCAGGACCAGTACGGCCAGGGCCAGTACACCCAGGACCAGTACGCCCAGGGGCAGGCGCAGGGCTACGACCCCCAGTACCAGCAGCACCCGCAGCAGTACCAGCAGCACGCGCAGCAGCAGCCGCAGCAGTACGCCGATCCGGCGGCGTACGGCGGCTACCAGCAGGGTCAGCCCGGGCAGGGTTACGACACGCCCGGGTACCCCGCACAGCAGTACGACCCCAGCTGGGAGACCGGCCAGGCGGCCATGCCGTACGGCACGCCCCCCGCGGATCCGTACGGCGGCCAGAACCCGGACCTCTACGGCACACCCGAGGCGTACCCGCCGCCGCAGCCCCCGGGCCGGCGGCAGGTGCCGCCGCAGCCCGTGACCGACTGGGACGCGGAGCCCGAGGAGGAGGAGCGGCACCCCTTCTTCACGGGTGAGGACAGCGAGCCCGCGGGCCGGCGCTCCGAGGACGACGAGTACGACGACTACGACGACGAGGACGAGCCCGCCGGGCGCCGCTCCTCGCGCGGCGGCGGCGGTCGCGAGCGCCGGGGCGGCAAGAGCGGCAAGGCCCGGAAGGGCAAGAACGGCGTCGCCTGCCTGGTCGTCGCGCTCGTCCTGGTCGGCGGCGTGGGCGGCATCGGCTACTTCGGCTACCAGTTCTGGCAGGGCCAGTTCGGCGCGGCGCCCGACTACGCGGGTGACGGAACCGGCGAGGTCCAGGTCGAGATCCCCAAGGGCGCCGGGGGCTACGAGATCGGCAACATCCTGAAGAAGGCGGGCGTCGTCAAGAGCGTCGACGCCTTCGTCTCGGCGACCGAGAAGAACACCAAGGGCAACTCCATCCAGGCGGGTGCGTACACGCTGAGGACGGGCATGTCGGCGGAGAGCGCCGTCGCGATGATGCTGGACCCGCAGAGCCAGGCCGGCCTCGTCATCCCCGAGGGCAAGCGGAACGTCTGGGTCTACGAGGAGATCGACAAGAAGCTCGGCGTGGAGAAGGGCACCACCCAGGGCATCGCCAAGGCGAAGGCGAACGACCTGGGCCTCCCCGAGTGGGCGAAGAACCACAAGGACGTGAAGGACCCGCTCGAGGGCTTCCTCTACCCGGCGAAGTACCCGATGGTGAAGGGCAACAAGCCCGAGGACGTGCTGCGCAAGATGGTGGCGCGCGCCAACCAGGAGTACGCCAAGTACGAGCTGGAGGCCAAGGCGAGGGAACTCGGCGTCGAGAGCCCCTGGCAGCTGATCACGATCGCCAGCCTCGTCCAGGCGGAGGGCACCTCGCACGACGACTTCCGCAAGATGGCCGAGGTCGTCTACAACCGCCTCAAGACCAACAACCCGCAGACCTACGGCAAGCTCGAGTTCGACTCGACGTACAACTACATCAAGAACCAGAGCAAGATCGACCTGACCCTGGAAGAGCTGCGGAAGTTCGACAACGTCTACAACACGTACTACTACCGGGGCCTGCCACCGGGACCGATCGGCAACCCGGGCGCCGAGGCGCTGAAGGGCGTGGTCAGCCCGACCAAGGACGGCTGGTACTACTTCATCTCGCTGGACGGCAAGACGTCCCGGTTCACCAAGACCAACACCGAGCACCAGAAGCTGGTCGAAGAGTTCAACAAGTCGAGGAACAACTGATGCAGGCGCAGCGTCGTGCGGCCGTTCTCGGGTCGCCCATCGCCCACTCGCTCTCGCCCGTCCTGCACCGGGCGGCCTACGCCGCGCTCGGCCTCGACAGCTGGTCGTACGACCGGTTCGAGGTCGACGAGGCCGGGCTGCCCGCGTTCGTCGCCGGGCTCGACACGACCTGGGCCGGTCTGTCGCTGACCATGCCGCTGAAGCGGGCGATCATCCCGCTGCTCGACGAGATCAGTGACACCGCGGCCTCGGTCGAGGCCGTGAACACGGTCGTCCTCACCGAGGACGGCCGGCGCCTCGGCGACAACACCGACATCCCCGGCCTGATCGCCGCCCTGCGCGAGCGGGGCGTGGAGAAGGTCGACTCGGCGGCGGTCCTCGGCGCCGGTGCCACCGCCTCCTCGGCGCTCGCCGCGCTCGCCCGGATCTGCGCGGGCCCGGTCACCGCGTACGTACGGAGCGAGGCACGGGCGGAGGAGATGCGGGGCTGGGGCGAGCGGCTCGGCGTGGACGTCCGTACCGCCGACTGGGCGGACGCGCACCGCGCCTTCGCCGCCCCGCTCGTCATCTCCACCACCCCGGCCGGTGCCACCGACACGCTCGCGGCGGAGGTCCCGGACGCCCCCGGCACCCTCTTCGACGTGCTCTACCACCCGTGGCCGACCCCGCTCGCCGCCGCCTGGTCCGAGCACGGCGGCCCGGTGCTCGGCGGACTCGACCTCCTCGTCCACCAGGCCGTCCTCCAGGTAGAACTGATGACCGGCGTCGCCGAGGCCCCGCTGGCCGCGATGCGCGACGCGGGCGAGCGGGCCCTGGCCGCCGCCTGAGGACACGGAGACCGCGGCCCTCCCGCCCCCGGTCAGAGCCCCGGGCCCGTCCGATCTGACATTCTCCGCGTCCGACAGCTGGACCGACGGCCAGGTTCGGCCCCCGGACGTGGGAGGATCGGTAGCGGCGGGCCAGGGCCGCGCACCCGGTCGCGCCGCAGCAGTTCCAGGCGCGAGCATGAGGAGCATCGTTGAGCAGGTTGCGTTGGCTGACCGCTGGGGAGTCCCACGGACCCGCGCTGGTCGCGACGCTGGAGGGTCTTCCCGCCGGCGTCCCGGTCACCACTGAGCTGGTGGCGGACCATCTTGCGCGGCGGCGCCTCGGCTATGGGCGTGGCGCGCGGATGAAGTTCGAGCAGGACGAGGTCACCTTCCTCGGCGGGGTCCGGCACGGACTCTCGCTCGGCTCCCCGATCGCCGTGATGGTCGGCAACACGGAGTGGCCGAAGTGGGAGAAGGTCATGGCGGCCGACCCCGTCGACCCCGCCGAGCTCAAGGAGACCGGCCGCAACGCGCCGCTGACCCGGCCGCGCCCGGGCCACGCCGACCTGGCCGGCATGCAGAAGTACGGCTTCGACGAGGCCCGGCCGATCCTGGAGCGCGCCAGCGCCCGGGAGACCGCGGCCCGTGTCGCCCTCGGCGCGGTGGCCCGGTCCTTCCTCAAGGAGGCCGCGGGCATCGAGATCGTCTCGCACGTGGTCGAGCTGGCCGCGGCCAAGGCCCCGTACGGCGTCTACCCGACCCCCGCCGACGTCGAGAAGCTCGACGCCGACCCGGTCCGCTGCCTCGACGCGGACGCGTCGAAGGCGATGGTCGCCGAGATCGACCAGGCCCACAAGGACGGCGACACCCTGGGCGGTGTCGTCGAGGTCCTCGCCTACGGCGTGCCCGTGGGCCTCGGCTCGCACGTGCACTGGGACCGGCGGCTCGACGCGCGGCTCGCCGCCGCGCTCATGGGCATCCAGGCGATCAAGGGCGTCGAGGTCGGCGACGGCTTCGAGCTGGCCCGCGTACCCGGCTCGCAGGCCCACGACGAGATCGTGAACACCGCGGACGGCATCAAGCGCACCTCCGGCCGCTCCGGCGGTACGGAAGGCGGCCTGACCACCGGCGAGCTGCTGCGCGTCCGCGCGGCGATGAAGCCGATCGCGACCGTCCCGCGCGCGCTCGCCACGGTCGACGTGGTGACGGGCGAGGCCGCCCAGGCCCACCACCAGCGCTCCGACGTCTGCGCCGTCCCGGCCGCCGGGATCGTCGCCGAGGCCATGGTCGCGCTCGTCCTCGCGGACGCCGTCGTCGAGAAGTTCGGCGGCGACAGCGTCCCGGAGACCCGCCGTAACGTCCGGTCGTACCTCGACAACCTGCAGATCCGGTGACCGGACCCCTGGTCGTCCTCGTCGGGCCGATGGGCTCCGGCAAGTCCACGGTGGGCGCGCTCCTGGCCGAGCTGCTCGGCGCGCCCTACCGGGACACGGACGCCGACATCGTCGCCGCCGAGGGCCGCGAGATCTCCGACATCTTCGTCGAGGACGGCGAGGAGCACTTCCGCGCCCTCGAACGGGACGCCGTGCGGACCGCCGTCGCCGAGCACGAGGGTGTCCTCGCGCTCGGCGGCGGCGCGATCCTGGACGCGGGCACCCGTGAACTGCTCAGCGCACTGCCCGTCGCCTATCTCTCGATGGACGTCGACGAGGCCGTCCGACGCGTCGGCCTCAACACCGCGCGGCCGCTGCTCGCCGTCAACCCGCGCCGCCAGTGGCGCGAGATGATGGAGGCGCGCCGCCACCTCTACACCGAAGTCGCCCGGGTGGTCGTGGCCACCGAGGGCCGCACGCCCGAAGAGGTCGCGGACGCGGTCCTCGACGCTCTGGAGTTGAAGAAGGACGTATGACGGACCAGGAAGTGACCCGAATCCAGGTAGGCGGTTCGGCGGGCACGGATCCGTACGAGGTACTGGTCGGGCGGCAGCTCCTCGGTGAGCTGCCCGCCCTGATCGGGGCCAAGGCCAAGCGCGTCGCCGTGATCCACCCCGAGGCGCTCGCGGAGACCGGCGAGGCGCTCCGCGCCGACCTCGCCGACCAGGGCTTCGAGGCGGTCGCCATCCAGGTGCCGAACGCCGAGGAGGCCAAGACCGCCGAGGTCGCCGCGTACTGCTGGAAGGCGCTGGGACAGACCGGTTTCACCCGCACCGACGTCATCGTCGGCGTGGGCGGTGGCGCCACCACCGACCTGGCCGGTTTCGTCGCCGCGACCTGGCTGCGCGGTGTGCGCTGGATCGCCGTGCCGACCACCGTCCTCGCCATGGTCGACGCGGCCGTCGGCGGCAAGACCGGGATCAACACCGCCGAGGGCAAGAACCTCGTCGGTGCCTTCCACCCGCCGGCCGGGGTGCTCTGCGACCTCGCGGCGCTGGACTCGCTGCCCGTGCACGACTACGTCAGCGGACTCGCGGAGATCATCAAGGCCGGCTTCATCGTCGACCCCGTGATCCTCGACCTCATCGAGGCCGACCCGCAGGCCGCCCGTACGCCGGCCGGTCCGCACACGGCCGAGCTGCTCGTGCGCTCGATCCGGGTCAAGGCGGAGGTCGTCTCCGGCGATCTGAAGGAGTCGGGCCGCCGGGAGATCCTGAACTACGGTCACACCCTGGCCCACGCCATCGAGAAGAACGAGCGGTACAAGTGGCGGCACGGCGCGGCCGTCTCCGTCGGCATGGTCTTCGCTGCCGAGCTCGGGCGGCTCGCGGGCCGGCTGGACGACGCCACCGCCGACCGGCACCGCACGGTCCTGGAGTCGGTCGGGCTGCCCCTCACCTACCGGGGCGACCAGTGGCCCAAGCTCCTGGAGACCATGAAGGTCGACAAGAAGTCCCGGGGCGACCTGCTCCGCTTCATCGTCCTCGACGGTCTCGGCAAGCCCACCGTCCTCGAAGGCCCCGACCCCGCCGTCCTCGTCGCCGCCTACGGCGAGGTGTCCGCGTGAGCGATCTGCGCCACGTCCTCGTCCTGAACGGTCCGAATCTCGGCCGTCTGGGATCCCGCGAGCCGGACATCTACGGCGCCACCTCGTACAAGGGTCTGGTGGAGTCCTGCCAGGCCCTCGGCGAGCAGCTCGGCTTCGACGTCGAGGTCCGTGAGACCAACGACGAGGGCGAGATGATCCGCTGGCTCCACGAGGCGGCGGACCGAACGATTCCGGTCGTGCTCAACCCCGGTGCGTTCACGCACTACTCGTACGGGATGCGCGACGCGGCCGCCCAGCGGACCGCGCCGCTGATCGAGGTGCACATCTCCAACCCGTACACCCGCGAGGAGTTCCGGCACACCTCGGTCGTCGCCGCCGTGGCGACCGGCACGGTCGCCGGCTTCGGCATCGGCTCCTACCGGCTCGCCCTGCGGGCCCTCGCCGAGGAAGTCACCGGCTGACGACATCCGGACACGGGTGCGGGCGCAGGCACCTTCCACCGCCCCCGGGCGTTCCCTTCGCGGGGGCCGGGGGCGGTAACGTACCCGGAAGTATCGGCCGTACGAGACGGAGTGGCACCGGATGCAGCACGAGATGGGGGCTCCGTTGCCGCCGCAGGACCCCTCGGCCTTGACGCCCGGCACCGGTCGGCCCCCCATGCCCCCCGCGCCTCCCACGGCACAGGGCGGCCACCCGGCACCGCACCCGCACGCCCCGCAGCCTCCGCACGCCCCGCACCATCCCCAGCAGCCGCACCACGCCCCGCGGCCCCCCGGCGCGGCCGCCCCGTACTCCTCGCCCCCCGCCCCCGGCTGGGGCGCCCCCGGCATACCCGGGCACCCGGGACCGTCCGTGCCCCCGCCGCACGACGTCACCGGACATGTGCCGCTGCCGCCCGTCGCCGTCCCCGCTCCGCCGCCGGCCGAGCCCGGTACCGGCGCCGCGACGCTGGCCGTCCTGCTGATCGGCCCCGCCGGCGCGGGCAAGACGACCGTCGCACGCCACTGGGCCGCCCGCCGTCGGGTGCCCACCGCGCACATCAGCCTCGACGACGTCCGTGAATGGGTCTGCTCCGGCTTCGCCGACCCCCAGTCGGGGTGGAACGAGCACTCCGAGGCGCAGTACCGGCTCGCCCGCCGCACCTGCGGCTTCGCCGCCCGTAACTTCCTGGCCAACGGCATCTCCTGCATCCTCGACGACGCCGTCTTCCCCGACCGCCCCGTCGTCGGCCTCGGCGGCTGGAAGCGCCATGTGGGCCCGGGGCTGCTTCCGGTCGTGCTGCTGCCCGGTCTGGAGATCGTCCTTGAGCGGAACGCCGAACGGAGCGGGAACCGGCGCCTCTCGGACGAGGAGGTCGCCTCCATCCACGGCCGGATGGCCGGCTGGTACGGGTCCGGACTTCCGATCATCGACAACTCGACGTACGACGTCGAGACCACCGCCCGGGTCCTCGACGAGGTCCTCGCCCGCTCCCTGGCGAGCCCGCCCTCCTGGTGACGGCCCGTGGCGGCGTCCCGGGGGGTGCTCCACGCGGTCGTGGCCCGAAGCGGGCGCCCGTGGCCCCGGTCGGCCGCGCTGAGCAGGCCGGGACGCCCGGCCCCTCGTAGGCTCGGAACATGTCAGAGGTGTTTGCGGACCGCCGAGTGAGGCTGCGCGACCGCTGCGCGGCGGCCGGCAGCCAGGCGGCCCTGGTCTCCCGCCCCGCCAACGTCCGCTATCTCGCGGGCGGTTCGCCCGCCGGTGCCGTCCTGTTGCTCGGACCGGACGAGGACGTGCTGCTCTGCCCCACCGTGCCCGGCGGGGACCCGGCCGACGGGCGCCTCGACGAGCAGCTCCGCCAGGCCGTGCTGCCCGTGGCGGGCGGCGACCCCGCGGTCGCGGCGGTCGGCTTCGCCCGCAAGGCGGGAGCGGAGGGTCTCGCCGTCGAGGAGCACCATCTGACCGTGGCCCGGCACCGCGCCATGGGCTCCGTCGCGCCCCAGCTCCAGCTCGCCGATCTCGGCGGAGCCGTCGAGCAGCTGAGGATCGTCAAGGACGAGGACGAGATCGCCTGTCTGCGCATCGCCGCCGAGATCGCCGACCAGGCGCTCGGGGAGCTCCTCGAATCCATCCTGGTGGGCCGGACCGAGCGGCACCTGGCGCTGGAGCTGGAGCGGCGCCTGGTCGACCACGGGGCGGACGGCGCCGCCTTCCCGACCTCCGTCGGCACCGGACCGAACTCCGGGCGCGGCGGTCACCGGCCCTCGGACCGCCGCGTCGAAGAGGGAGATTTCCTCTCCGTCTCCCTGGGCGCCAACTACCGCGGCTACCGTTGCGAGATCGGCCGTACGTTCGTCATCGGAACGACCCCCGCGGACTGGCAGATCGACCTGTACGACCTCGTCTTCGCCGCTCAGCGGGCCGGGCGCGAGTCGCTCGCCCCCGGTGCCGAGTACCGCGACGTGGACCGCGCGGCCCGCCAGATCATCGACGCGGCGGGCCATGCCGAGGCCGTTCCGGCGGTCACCGGGCACGGCGTGGGCCTCGAAATCGACGAGGACCCGCAGCTCGCACCCGCGGCCATGGGTAAACTGGACGCTTGTGTGCCGGTCACCGTCGAACCGGGGGTCCACCTCCCGGGCCGGGGCGGGGTCCGGATCGATGACACGCTCGTCGTGCGCCAGGAGGCGGACGGCGGACCCGAGCTACTCACCATTACGACCAAGGAGCTGCTCGCGCTGTAGGGCGCGCACGCTTCCCTGGTCCCACGTCAGTCCAGGAGATTCCGCAACCGTGGCTTCCACGAACGACCTCAAGAACGGCATGGTGCTCAAGCTCGAAGGCGGCCAGCTCTGGTCCGTCGTCGAGTTCCAGCACGTCAAGCCCGGCAAGGGCCCGGCCTTCGTGCGCACCAAGCTCAAGAACGTGCTGTCCGGCAAGGTCGTCGACAAGACCTTCAACGCGGGTGTGAAGGTCGAGACGGCCACCATCGACCGCCGCGACATGCAGTTCTCCTACATGGACGGCGACTACTTCGTCTTCATGGACATGCAGACCTACGACCAGCTCATGGTCGAGCGCAAGGCCGTCGGCGACGCCGCCAACTTCCTCATCGAGGGCTTCACCGCCTCCGTCGCGCAGCACGAGGGCGAGGTGCTCTACGTCGAGCTCCCGGCCGCCGTCACGCTGACGATCCAGCACACCGACCCGGGCGTCCAGGGCGACCGCTCCACCGGCGGCACCAAGCCGGCCACGCTGGAGACCGGACACGAGATCCAGGTCCCGCTCTTCATCACCACCGGTGAGAAGATCAAGGTCGACACCCGCACGAGCGACTACCTCGGCCGGGTGAACGACTAACCGTGGCTGCCCGCAGCAACGCCCGTAAGCGCGCCTTCCAGATCCTCTTCGAGGCCGACCAGCGCGGCGCGTCCGTGCAGCAGGTCCTCGCGGACTGGGTCCGGCACGCTCGGTCCGACGACCGTCAGCCGCCGGTCAACGAGTTCACGATGGTGCTGGTCGAGGGGTACGCGGACCACGCGAACCGGATCGACGAACTCATCGCCACCTACGCGGTGGACTGGGACCTGGACCGGATGCCGGTCGCCGACCGGAACATCGTGCGCCTCGGTGCGTACGAGCTGATCTGGCTGGACGAGACGCCGGACGCGGTGGCGATCGACGAGGCCGTGCAGCTCGCCAAGGAGTTCTCCACGGACGAGTCGCCGACCTTCGTCAACGGCCTGCTGGCCCGCTTCAAGGACCTGAAGCCGCGCCTGCGCCGGGACGCCTGAGCGGCCCGTAGACACGTCGAAGGGGCCCGTGACACCTCAGGTGTCACGGGGCCCGTAGACGTGTGCGGTGTGGGGCGACGGCGGCCCCGAGCGGGGCGAAAAACGCCGGGGCGGGGCGGGGCCGAAAACCGGCCCCCCC
>NZ_JBEZNQ010000083.1:0-31233 GCF_040653315.1 Streptomyces sp. NPDC047981
CCGGTCGCGGTTTGGTGTTGGGGTTCGGGTTCGAAGGCACGGTGGGTGTCGTGTCCGTGCCCGCCGGCTCCTCGATGATGACGTGGGCGTTGGTGCTGCTGATGCCGAAGGAGGAGATGCCCGCGCGTCGGGCCCGGCCGCCGTCCCTCGCGCTGTCCCGGCCCGGTGTCGACGGCGTCCTCGCCTCCGCCGACATCCTCGACGACCTGCTCCTGCTCGGCGCCCTGGACGACCGTCTCGCCGTCGGCTCCATGAACCGCGGCGGCCTCGCCGGCACCGCCTTCGAGCTCGACGACCGCTTCACCGGCCACCGCCCCCAGGACCTCGCCCGGCTCGGCCTCGACGCGGGGAAGCTGCTGCTGCGGATCGACCCGGACGACCCCGGTTCGCTCACCACCCTGCACACCGCCGCCGGCGCCGTCGACGAGATGGCCGCCCTCGGGCTGCCCGTCTTCGTCGAGCCGTTCCTCTGCCACCGCGACCACGACGGCAGGCTCCACAACGACCTCTCCGCGGAGGCCGTCGTCACCTCCCTCGCCATCGCCTCCGGCCTCGGCGGCACCTCCGCCTACACCTGGCTGAAAGTCCCCGTCACCGAGCACCCCGGGGACATGGCCCGGGTCCTCGCGGCCACCACGCTCCCCACCGTCCTCCTGGGCGGGGACCCGGGGCCGGAGCCGGACGCCCAGCGCGTCCTGTACGAGAGATGGCGCCACGCGCTGCGCGCGCCCACCGTCCGGGGCCTGGTCGTCGGCCGCGCCCTGCTCTACCCCGAGGAGGGAGATGTGGCCGGAGCTGTCGATACCGCTGCGCGCCTGCTGCGCGAGACGGTAGGAAGGACCCAGCACGCGTGAACGATCACCCCGCTGTACCCGAGGACTCCGCTGTACCGGAGCACTCCGCCGTACCCGAGTACCCCGTCACCCCCGCTCACCACCAGCTCCATCTGCCCGCCGGGAGCGCCTCCCACGGGCCGTACACGCTCCACGTCGACCCCGAGCGGGCGGGCTGGGGGCACTCCGCACTGCGCGTCCTCGACCTCGCTCCAGGGGCCACCCACCTCCTGGACACCGGGGAAAGCGAGTGGATCGTACTTCCGCTCACCGGCGGCTGTACGGTGCACACCGATGGCCAGACGCTTCAACTCCTGGGCCGCGAGAGCGTGTTCGGCGGAGTGACCGACTTCGCCTACGTGCCCCGCGACGCACGGGTCCAGATCGCCTCCGGTGCGGGAGGCCGCTTCGCTTTGGCAGGAGCGAAGTGCGAGCGACGACTCCCCGCCCGCTACGGCCCCGCGCCGGAGGTACCCGTCGAGGCCCGCGGCAGCGGCAACCAGGCCCGGCAGGTACGGAACTTCGCCGCCGCCGGCGTCTTCGAGGCGGACCGGCTGATCGCGGTCGAGGTGATCACCCCTGGCGGGAACTGGTCCTCCTACCCTCCCCACAAGCACGACGAGCACCGCCCCGGCGTCGAGTCCGAGCTGGAGGAGATCTACTACTACGAGATCGCCGGCGACGGAGTCGGCTACCAGCGGATCTCGCCGTCCCGGCCCGGCGGCGCCGACCTGCTCGCCGAGGTCCGCACCGGCGACGCCGTCCTCGTACCGGACGGCTGGCACGGCCCGTCGATCGCGCAGCCCGACCACGACATGTACTACCTGAACGTGATGGCCGGCCCAGGACCCGACCGCGAGTGGAAGATCTGCTTCCACCCGGACCACACGGAGGGATACAGGTGAGCCGCAACGAGGAGAGCCCGAACCGGGTGAGCTCGAACCGGGCGGGCCCGAACCGGGTCGGCCCCCACCACGTGAGCCCCCACCACGTGGTCAGGCTGACCGTCGCGCAGGCGCTCGTGCGGTTCCTCGCCGCGCAGTACACCGAACGCGACGGCGTCCGCCGCCGCCTGATCGCCGCGACCTGGGGCATCTTCGGCCACGGGAACGTCGCCGGGATCGGCCAGGCCCTCGTCGAGTTCGCCGACGCGATGCCGTACCACCAGGGCCGTAACGAACAGGCCATGGTGCACGCCGCCGTCGGCTACGCCCGCCAGTCCACCCGGCTCTCCGCGCACGCCGTGACCACCTCCATCGGCCCGGGCGCCACCAACCTCGTCACCGGTGCCGCGCTCGCCACGATCAACCGCCTCCCGGTCCTCCTCCTGCCCGGGGACTCCTTCGCCACCCGGCCCGCCGACCCGGTCCTCCAGCAGCTGGAGGTGCCGTACGCCGGTGACGTGTCGGTCAACGACTGCCTGCGCCCGGTCTCCGTGTACTTCGACCGGATCACCCGCCCCGAGGCGCTGATCCCGGCCGCGCTCGCCGCCGCGCGGGCCCTCACCGACCCCGTCGCGACCGGGGCGGTCACCCTGGCGCTGCCGCAGGACGTCCAGGCGGAGGCGTACGACTGGCCGGAGGAGTTCTTCGCCGAGCGGGTCTGGCGGGTGCGCCGGCCGGTGCCGGACGACGCCGAGCTGGAGGCGGCGGTCGCGGCGATCGGCCGCGCGACGCGGCCGCTGATCGTCGCGGGCGGCGGGGTCAAGTACAGCGGCGCCGAGGAGGCGCTCGACACCTTCGCCTCCCTGACCGGCATCCCGGTCGCCTCCACCCAGGCCGGCAAGGGCGCTCTGCGCCACGACCACCCGCAGGACGTCGGCGGCGTCGGCCACACCGGCACCGCCGTCGCCGACCACCTGGCCCGCACGGCCGACGTGGTCATCGGGGTCGGCACGCGCTGGACCGACTTCACCACCGCGTCCGGCACCCTCTTCACCCACCCGGACGTCCGGTTCGTCAACCTCAACATCGCCGCCTTCGACACCCACAAGATGGCCGCGCTGCCGCTGGTCGCGGACGCCCGTGAGGGGCTGGAGTGCCTCCACTCCCTGCTCGACCCGCACCACGTCACCGAGCACTACGCACACGAGTACGCGGAGGAGAAGCTCCGCTGGGAGCGGCGCGTCACCGCCGCCTGCACTGCCGCCGACGAGGGGGCGGCGCGCCCCACCCAGGCCCAGGTCCTGGGCGCACTCGACACCCTGGTCACCGCGGACGACATCCTGATCAACGCGGCCGGCTCGCTCCCCGGCGACCTCCACAAGCTCTGGCGGGCCCGGTCCACCGACCAGTACCACGTCGAATACGGGTACTCGTGCATGGGCTACGAGATCCCGGCGGCGATCGGGGTGGCGATCGCAGCGCCCGGCCGGCCGGTCTGGGCGCTCGTCGGCGACGGGACATATCTGATGAACCCCACCGAGATCGTCACCGCCGTCCAGCAGCGACTGCCCCTCAAGGTGGTGATCCTGCAGAACCACGGGTACGCCTCCATCGGAGGGCTTTCCGAGGCGGTGGGAGGTGAGCGCTACGGCACCGCGTACCGCTTCCGGGCGAGCGACGGCGGTTTCACCGGCGCGCCGCTCCCGGTCGACCTGGCGGCCAACGCGGCCTCCCTCGGGATGCGCGTGCTGACCCCCCGTACCGTACGTGACCTGCGAGAAGCCCTGGCCGACGCGCGGTCGGCCACCGTCCCCACATGTGTCTACGTGGAGACCGAAACGGCAGACACAGTGTCGGGCCCGCCTCCGGCCCAGGCATGGTGGGATGTGCCCGTGGCCGAGACTTCGACCCGCCCGTCGGCGGTCAAGGCCCGGGAGGAGTACGACCGGCACGTCACCGCCCGACGCCGCCATCTCTGAAGGAGCATTTCGTCATGACGAACACCGTCAAGACCGTCAACCACTGGATCGGTGGCAAGACCGTCGAGGGCACGTCGGGCAACTGGGGCCCGGTCACCGACCCGGCCACCGGCGCCGTGACCACGCAGGTGGCGCTGGCCTCGGTCGAGGAGGTCGACGCGGCGGTGGCCGCCGCGAAGACCGCCTTCGAGACGTGGGGCACGGCGTCGCTCGCGCAGCGCACCACGATCCTGTTCAAGTTCCGCGCGCTGCTCGACGCCAACCGGGACGCCATCGCCGAGCTGATCACCGCCGAGCACGGCAAGGTCCACTCGGACGCGCTGGGCGAGGTCGCCCGCGGTCTGGAGATCGTCGACCTGGCCTGTGGCATCACGACGCAGCTCAAGGGCGAGCTGTCGACGCAGGTGTCGAACCGCGTCGACGTGGCCGCGATCCGGCAGCCGGTCGGTGTCGTCGCCGGCATCACGCCGTTCAACTTCCCGGCCATGGTGCCGATGTGGATGTTCCCGATCGCCATCGCGTGCGGCAACACCTTCATCCTCAAGCCGAGCGAGAAGGACCCCTCGCCGTCCCTGAAGATCGCGGAGCTGCTCGCGGAGGCGGGCCTTCCGGAGGGCGTCTTCAACGTCGTGCACGGTGACAAGGTGGCGGTCGACCGCCTCCTGGAGCACCCGGACGTCTCGGCGATCTCCTTCGTGGGTTCGACCCCGATCGCCCGCTACATCCACACGACCGCCTCGGCGGCGGGCAAGCGCGTCCAGGCGCTGGGCGGTGCGAAGAACCACATGCTGGTGCTGCCGGACGCGGACCTGGACGCGGCGGCGGACGCGGCGGTCTCGGCGGCGTACGGCTCGGCCGGTGAGCGCTGCATGGCGATCTCGGCGGTCGTCGCGGTCGGCGCGATCGGCGACGAGCTGGTGGAGAAGATCCGCGAGCGCGCCGAGAAGATCAAGATCGGTCCCGGCAACGACCCGACCTCCGAGATGGGCCCGCTCATCACGGCCGTCCACCGCGACAAGGTCGCCTCGTACGTGAAGGGCGCGGCCGACGAGGGCTGCGAGGTCGTCCTGGACGGCACGGGCTACACCGTCGACGGCTTCGAGAACGGCCACTGGATCGGCCTGTCCCTCCTGGACAAGGTCCCGACCTCGGCGCAGGCGTACCAGGACGAGATCTTCGGCCCGGTGCTGTGCGTGCTGCGCGCGGAGACGTACGAGGAGGGCGTGGCCCTCATCAACGCCTCGCCGTTCGGCAACGGCACCGCGATCTTCACCCGCGACGGCGGCGCGGCCCGCCGCTTCCAGCTGGAGATCCAGGCGGGCATGGTCGGCGTGAACGTCCCGATCCCGGTCCCCGTGGGCTACCACAGCTTCGGTGGCTGGAAGGACTCGCTCTTCGGCGACCACCACATCTACGGCAACGACGGCGTCCACTTCTACACCCGCGGCAAGGTCGTCACCACCCGCTGGCCGGACCCCTCCGAGGCCCCCGCAGGCGTCGACCTCGGCTTCCCCCGCAACCACTGACACCACCCCGCACCGCGAACCCCGCGACCCCTGTCGGCTCCGGCCGGCGGGGGTCGCTCCGTCGGACGACACCGGGCCCCAACAAAATGAGTGGCCCGCGAACGGGGTGCCCAGCAGGCTGGGGGGATGTCTTTCGTTCCGCCGAAGTATCAGATCCGGGCCGTGTACAGCGAGTCGACCGTGACCGTGTATCAGGCCTACGACCCCGTCATCGGGCTGCCGGCTGCTCGGGACGGGCGGTTTCCGGGGAGTTGGAAGCGGGGGCGGATGACGTGGGTCAAGCCCTCGTTCCTGTGGATGATGTACCGGTGCGGGTGGGGGCTCAAGGAGGGGCAGCAGACCGTGCTGGGCGTGGAGATCACGCGCGAGGGGTTCGAGTGGGCCCTGCGGCACGCCTGTCTGTCGCACTACGTGCGGGGGTTCCATGAGAATCAGGCCGACTGGAAGCGGGAGCTGAGGGAGTCGCCCGCTCGTGTGCAGTGGGATCCCGAGCGGGATCTGCGGCTGGCCGCGCTGCCCTACCGGTCCCTCCAGTTGGGGCTCTCGGGGGAGGCCTCGCGGCGGTACGCCGACGAGTGGATCGTCGGGATACGGGACGTGACGGCCCTCGCGCACGAGGTGCACGCCCTCATGCGGGAGGGGCGGGTGGACGAGGCTCGGGTCAGGGTGCCCGAGGAGCGGCCGTACCCGGCGGGCGGGGCGCTCCTCGGGCGGCTTGGGCGTTAGAAGAGGGAGTGCAGGAGGCGGTTCGGGGAGCCGGTCCTCGGGTCCTGGACCTTGCCCGGGGTCGCGTTGTTCACGAGTGCGGTGCTCACCTGGGCCGGGGTCGCCGTCGGGTTGGCCGACAGGTAGAGGGCCGCCACGCCCGCCGTGTGCGGGGACGCCATCGACGTGCCCGAGATGGTGTTCGTCGCCGTGTCGTTGTCCTTCCAGGCCGAGGTGATCGAGACACCCGGGGCGAAGAGGTCCACGCACGTCCCGTAGTTGGAGAACGAGGCCCGCCGGTCGGCGGAGTCCGTCGCGCCGACCGTGATCGCCTCGGGGACGCGGGCCGGGGAGTAGTTGCAGGCCCTGGCCGGCAGGCCGAGGAAGTTGCCGTTGCCCGCCGCGACCGCGTACGTCACGCCCGACGCGATCGAGCGCTTCACCGCGTCGTCCAGCGAGGTGTTCGCGCCGCCGCCGAGGCTCATGTTGGCGACCGCCGGCTTGACCGCGTTGGCCGTGACCCAGTCGACGCCCGCGATGACGCCGGCCGTCGTACCGGACCCGTTGCAGTCGAGGACCCGTACCGCCACCAGCTTCGCGCCCTTGGCGACGCCGTACTTCGCGCCGCCGACCGTGCCCGCGACGTGCGTGCCGTGGCCCTGGCAGTCCTGGCCGTTCTGCCCGCCGCCGACCGTGTCGGTGCCGACCGTCGCCCGGCCGCCGAACTCGCTGTGCGAGGTGCGGATGCCGGTGTCGATGATGTACGCGGTGACGTTCGAGGCCTGGGTGTTGTACGTGTACGTCGTCGAGAGGGGCAGGTCGCGCTGGTCCACGCGGTCCAGGCCCCAGGTCGCTCCTGGTTGTGTCTCGGTCATCCGGACCGTCGCGTTCTGCTCCACGTACGCCACGCGCGGGTCCTTGGTGAGCGCGGTGGCCTCGGCCTTCGACAGGGTGGCCGAGAAGCCCTTGAGGACCTTGCTGTACTCGTGCTTCGGCGTGACGCCCAGGTCGGCGGCGCGGGTCGTGCCGTCCTTCAGGACGACGATCCAGCTGTTCTCCACGGCCAGGGACGCGGGGGCCAGGCGGAGGTCGCCGACGACGGGGGCGCTCTGCGCCGTGGGGGAGACCGCCAACTGAAGGCCCGCGGCGAGCGCGAGGACGGGGACGACCGCGAGGGCGCGGCGAGGTATTCGGGTCATGTGGTGGGGCACCTGAACCTTTCGTTGTCCGGGTTACCGGCAGTACGGGGTGCGTGGTGCGCCACAGGGTCTCGCCTTGTCATGCGTCGTACAAGAGTGCGTCGGCTCCTCTCACCGGTCCTTCACGTCGAACTCCCAGGTCAGCATCGTGAACGCACCCTCGTCACGCGCTCCCGCCGAGCGGTACGTCCGCAGCGCCGCCTCGTTGTCCGGATCCACCCCCACCCACAGGTCGTAACAGCCCCGCGCCCTGGCCTCCGCCGCCAGCGCCTCCGTCAGCGCCCGGCCCACCCCGCGCCGCCGGTACGCCTCGTCCACCGACAGCTCGTAGAGACAGAGCTCCACCCCCTTGTCCGGGTGCAGCATCTCGATGCCCGACACCAGGCCCGCAGGAAAGCCGTCCTCCGCGTACGCGATCAGCATCACGTGACCCGGCGCCGCCAGGAACGCCTCCGCCCAGCGCTCCTGGGGCGGGCCGTCGTAGAGGTGCGCCGCCGCCAGGAGTTCGGCCACCGTCGTCGCCCGTCCGATCCGCATCCCGGCTCCTTCGCCTCGCCTCGCGTACCGCGCCTGGTGTACGGGGACGGTACGGCGTACGACTCCAGGAGGCCGCCGATTTCCGCCCCTCGGCAGCCGAGTCGCACAGCCGGCCCGCCTACGCTCGACACCATGCCAATCCGATTCCCCCGGTGGGCCGCGGTCACGGCCGCCCTCGCCGTGCTCGCGGGCGCCGGTACCTGGACCGCCGTCGCCTCCGACGAACCACCGCCCGTGCACCGCGCGGACCAGCAGCTCGACATGGACGGGGCGCGGATCGACACCTCGTACTTCACCTCCGGCGCCGCCGCCGACCGCCGGCCCGCCGTGCTGCTCGGGCACGGCTTCGGCGGCTCCAAGGACGACGTCCGCGCCCAGGCCGAGCAGCTCGCCCGCGACGGCTACGCCGTCCTGACCTGGTCGGCGCGCGGCTTCGGCGCCTCCACCGGGCGGATCGGCCTCAACGACCCCGCCCACGAGGTCAAGGACGTCCAGCGGTTGATCGACTGGCTCGCGAAGCGGCCCGAGGTCCAGCTCGACAAGGCCGGGGACCCGCGCCTCGGCATCACCGGCGCGTCCTACGGCGGCGCGGTCTCCCTGCTCGCCGCCGGGTACGACACCCGCGTCGACGCGATCGCCCCCCAGATCACGTACTGGAACCTCGCCGACGCCCTCTTCCCGAACGGTGTCTTCAAGAAGCTCTGGGCCGGGATCTTCTTCTCCGCCGGGGCGGACGCGCTGCAGGGGGCGGGCGGGGCGCGGCCCGGGGCTCCGGGGGCGGAACAGACGACGAACAGCGGCTCCTGCGGCCGCTTCACCGACGAGCTGTGCCGGCTGTACGAGCGCGTCGCCGTCTCCGGGCAGCCCGACGCCGCCGCCCGGTCCCTCCTCGAAGCCCGCAGCCCCTCCGCCGTCGGCGACCGGATCAAGGTCCCCACCCTCGTCGTCCAGGGGCAGAGCGACTCCCTCTTCCCGCTCACCCACGCCGACGCCATGGCGAAGGCGGTCGCCGCCAACGGCGCGCCCGTCGCCGTCGACTGGATCTCCGGCGGTCACGACGGCGGCGACCGCGAGACCGAGCGGGTCGAGGCCCGGATCGGCGACTGGTTCGACCACTACCTGAAGGGGGACGAGGGCGCCTCCACCGGGCCCGCGTTCCGCGTCAGCCGCGCCGGAGGGGTCGACTCCACCGACGGCGAGGCGCAGCTGCGCGGCGCGACCGCCGACCGCTACCCGGGACTCACCGGCGGCCGGGTGTCCCTCCCGCTGGACGCCGCCCGGCCGGAGTCCTTCGCCAACCCGGCCGGCGCCAGTCCTCCCGCGATCTCCGCCGTCCCGGGCATCGGCGGCGGACTCTCCCAGCTCTCCTCGCTCGGCGTCGGGCTCTCCCTCGACTTCCCGGGCCAGTACGCCCGGTTCGAGGCGAAGCCGCTGACCGAGCCGGTACGGATCACGGGCACGCCGACGGTCCGCGTCAAGGTCACCTCGGACAGCCCGGACGGCTCGGCCGTCCTCTTCGGCAAGGTCTACGACGTCGGTCCTGACGGCAGGCAGCAGGTGCTGCCCGCCCAGCTCGTCGCCCCCGTCCGCGTCGACGGCGCGGGCAAGGGCGGCCGGAGCGTCGAGCTGACGCTGCCCGCGATCGACCACGAGGTCGAGGCCGGTCACCGGCTGCGGCTCGTGCTCTCGGCCACCGACCTCGGCTACGCCTCGCCGGCCACCCCGGCCACGTACACCGTCGCCGTCGAGTCGCCGCTGACCGTGCCGACCGCGCCCGCCGTGGCGAACCAGGCCGCCGCGCTGCCCTGGTGGGTGTGGGGCCTGCCGCTCGCGGGCGGGCTGATCGCCGCCGCGCTGCTGCTCACCTCCCGCCGCCGGACCTCGGCGCCCGCCCCCGACCCCGGACTCGCCGCCGTACCGCTGCAGATCACCGGCCTCGCGAAGAAGTACGCCAAGTCCTCCGACCGGTATGCCGTACGGGACCTCTCCTTCCGTGTCGAGCAGGGTCAGGTCCTCGGCCTGCTCGGGCCCAACGGCGCCGGGAAGACGACGACCCTGCGCATGCTCATGGGCCTGATCACCCCCGACGAGGGGGAGATCCGGGTCTTCGGGCAGGCGATCCGACCGGGCGCGCCGGTCCTCTCCCGGGTGGGCGCCTTCGTCGAGGGTGCGGGCTTCCTGCCGCACCTGTCCGGGCGCGACAACCTGGAGCTGTACTGGAAGGCCACCGGCCGGCCCGCCGAGGACGCGCACATCGAGGAGGCCCTGGAGATCGCCGGCCTCGGCGACGCCCTCGCCCGGGCCGTCCGCACCTACTCGCAGGGCATGCGGCAGCGCCTCGCGATCGCCCAGGCCATGCTCGGCCTGCCGGATCTGATGATCCTCGACGAGCCGACGAACGGCCTCGACCCGCCACAGATCCGCGAGATGCGGGACGTGATGATCCGGTACGCGGCCGGGGGCCGGACCGTCATCGTCTCCAGCCACCTCCTCTCGGAGGTCGAGCAGTCCTGCACCCACCTCGTGGTGATGGACCGGGGCCGGCTCGTGCAGGCCGGGCCGGTCGGCGAGATCACCGGCGCGGGGGACACCCTGCTCGTGACGCTCGGGGACACCGTTCCCGACCCGCTCGTCGACAAGATCGGCGCGCTGCCCGGCGTCGGCTCGGCGGTACGGACCGAGGGCGGGCTGCTTGTCCGTCTGGACGGCGGTGACGCGACCGGCCTGATCGGCGAACTCGTCCGCCTGGACGTGCCCGTGACCGGTGTGGGACCGCACCGGCGCCTCGAGGACGCGTTCCTGACCCTGATCGGAGGAGGATCCGCATGAGCACGACGACCACCGCCGCACCGGCGGAGCTCGTGGAGACCGCCCCCGGCTACCGGCCGCGGCGCACCCTGCCCCTGCGCGTCGAGGCCGTGCGGCAGCTGAAGCGGCGCCGCACCCTGGTCATGGGCGCGGTGCTCGCCGCGCTGCCGTTCATCCTGATCATCGCCTTCGCGATCGGCGGGGACCAGAACGCCGACGGCAGCAACAACCGCATCACGCTGATGGACACGGCGACGGCGTCGGCGGCGAACTTCGCCGCCACCTGTCTGTTCGTCTCGGCGGGCTTCCTCCTCGTGGTGACGGTCGCGCTGTTCTGCGGGGACACCGTCGCCTCCGAGGCGAGCTGGTCCTCGCTGCGCTATCTCCTCGCGGCACCCGTGCCGCGCGGACGGCTGCTCTGGTCCAAGCTGGCGGTCGCGCTCGGCTTCAGCGCGGCGGCGCTGGTGCTGCTGCCGCTGGTGGCGCTGGTCGCGGGCACCTTCGCCTACGGCTGGGGGCCGCTGAAGCTGCCCACGGGCGGGGCGCTGCCGGCCGACGAGACCCTGGTCAGGCTGGCCCTCGCGGTCGGCTTCATCTTCGTCTCCCAACTGGTCACGGCCGGACTCGCGTTCTGGCTGTCGACCCGCACGGACGCCCCGCTGGGCGCCGTGGGCGGCGCGGTCGGCCTGACGATCATCGGCAACGTCCTGGACGCCGTCACGGCGCTCGGCTCCTGGCGGGACTTCGTGCCCGCGCACTGGCAGTACGCCTGGGTGGACGCGCTCCAGCCGCAGCTGGAGTGGGGCGGGATGGTGAAGGGAACGGCGATCTCGGTGACATACGCGGTGATCCTCTTCGCGCTCGCCTTCCGGGGCTTCGCCCGCAAGGACATCGTGTCGTAGCCGTGGTCAGTGGTCGGTGACCGCTGGGCCGCCCGGCACGGCCGGGCGGGCCTCTCAGAGCCACCCCCTTCGAGCCGCTTCCGCGCCCGCGCGGAAGCGGCTCGTCGTGCCCAGGGCGTGCAGCAGCTCCCCGACCCGGCGGCTGTACGTCCGCCCCGACATGCCGAGGCGGGCGGCGGCCGTCTCGTCGGTGAGTCCCGCGAGCAGGGCTTCGAGGACCGGGCGGAGCTGTGTGGGGAGCCCGGCCCTCCGGGTCGTCGCGCCGGTCAGCTCCTCGCCCGCGTCCCAACTGGCATGGTGGGCGCGGACCAGGGCCTGCACGACGACCGGATCGCGGATCAGCAGCAGCCCGTTGTAGAGCAGGTCGAGATCGAGCGGGACGGCCGCGACCGTACGGTCGACGACGATCATCTTGAACGGGATGGCGTCCGCGAGCCGCGCCCGCCCCGGCATCCGGACCGCGCCCGCCACCTGGGGGAGGGCGTGGCGGGGCACGATCCGTCTGACCTCCGGGGCCCGCTCCGCCGCGGCCCGCATGCACGCTCCCGCCAACTCCAGGAACGGCTCGGGGATCGCACGGCCCGCGGAGGCGGCCGGGTCGTCGAAGGTCAGCAACTCGTGGCGCGTGGAGGAGGCGAGCGCGGCCAGCGCCGCGCTGATCCGCCGCGCCCCGCGGACGGGACGGCCCGGCGGCCGCTGGGCCTCCGGTACGGCCCTGTTCATCGCCGATCGCGCGAGCATCACGGATCCCGCAGTCTCACCCACCGTTGACCACCCCCGCCCGATCGGTGTGCCACTCCATGTACGCACGTGACTGCGTACGGTGACAACCCCTGTTGAGGAAGGTGGCGAGTCCATGCCACGGGAGAGTGTCCAGGCCGCCGTTGCCGCATTGAGATCCTTCCGCAACTCCCTCGTCTGCTCCTTCCGCCCTCCTCGGACGTCACATTCACAAGTGACGGACCCTGAGGGGGAGATGGCATGAGGCGACACACATGGGCGGCCAGGGCTGCTGCCGGGACACTGGCGGCCGGGTTGGTCCTGACGGGGTGCGCGGGCAACGAGAACGACAGGCGGACGTCGGACGTGCGCGGGGGCGGCCACTACGCGCCCGGCCCGGGCGGGAGCAACGGCACCGGCGGCACCGGAGGCACGGGCGGCAGCGGCACGGACCGGGAGGCTGCCCCGGAGGGCGAGCAGCGGGACGTCCGCCCGCCGGCCGACTACCTCTCCACCTTCGCCCTGGACGTCGACACCGCCTCGTACGGCTACGCCCTGCGCACCCTCGGCGCGGGCGGTCTGCCGGACCCGGCGTCCGTGCGGCCCGAGGAGTTCGTGAACAGCTTCCGCCCGGACTACCCGCGCCCCGAGGGCGACGGCTTCGGCGTGACCGTCGACGGCGCCCGTACCGGCGAGGACGGCTGGTCGCTCGTCCGGGTCGGGCTCGCGACGGCGGCGGCCGACCGGCAGGGCGAACGGCCGCCCGCCGCCCTCACCTTCGTCGTCGACATCTCCGGTTCGATGGCCGAGACCGGCCGCCTCGACCTGGTCAGGGAGTCCCTCGGCATCCTCGTCGACGAGCTGCGCGACGACGACTCGGTCGCTCTGGTCACCTTCAGCGACGAGGCCGAGACCCGGCTCCCCATGACCCGGATCAAGGGCCAGCGCGAGCGGATCCGGGGCATCGTCCACGAACTCGCGACGACCTCCTCCACCAATGTGGAGGCGGGGGTGCGCCAGGGCTACGACGTCGCCGTCGAGGGCCACCGCGAGGGCGCGACGAACCGTGTCGTCCTCCTCTCCGACGCCCTCGCGAACACCGGGGACACCGACGCGCAGTCGATCCTCGACAGGATCGAGGAGGAGCGCAGGGAGTACGGCATCACGCTCTTCGGGGTCGGCGTCGGCAGCGACTACGGCGACGCGTTCATGGAGCAGCTCGCCGACAAGGGCGACGGGCACACGACGTACGTCTCCACCACCGAACAGGCCCGCAAGGTCTTCGTGACGCAGTTGCCCACCCATGTCGAGCTGCGCGCCCGGGACGCGAAGGCACAGGTCGCCTTCGACCCGAAGACCGTGGAACGGTTCCGGCTGATCGGCTACGAGAACCGGGAGGTCGCCGACGAGGACTTCCGCGACGACCGGGTGGACGGCGGCGAGGTCGGCGCGGGCCACACGGTCACCGCGTTGTACGCGGTGAAGACCCGGCCGGGCCGCGGCGGCCCGCTGGCCACGGCCACGGTCCGCTGGCTCGACCCGAAGAGCCGCGCGCCCCGCGAGGCCTCCGGCAGCGTGGGGACCGGGGCGCTCGCCCCCGCGCTCTGGGCGCCGGGCCACGACAGCCTGCAACTGACCGCCGTCGCCGCCTATTTCGCGGACCGGCTGCGGGGCGGGGCCCTGCCGGCCGCGCCTCGTCTCGGGGAACTCGCCGAGCGGGCGCAGGCGATCGCCGACCGGTCGGGCTCCAAGGTCGTACGGGAGCTGGCCGAGGCGATCCGGCAGGCGGCGAAGCTGCGGGGAGCCGAGGCCGACCGGGACACCGGAGCGGAACCGGGCGATCCGTACAGCGGCTGATCACGAGTTGTCCACAGGCGCTGCGCGCGGGGGCCCTGGCCGCCATGATGGGCCCATGGCCACCACGCTGCTCGCCCTCGCCATCGCCAGCACCGGGCTGTACGCCGGGTTCATGCTGATCTTCCTGACCGGGATCATGCCCGCCCTGGGGCGCCTGGACGACGGCGCGTTCGTCGACGCGATGCGGCGGATCAACGAGTACGTGCCCAAGGCGGTGTTCCTGCTGGTGTTCCTCGGGGTCGTGGCCTTCCCGGTCGCCGCGTTCCTGGTGCCCGCCGACGGCCGCTCCGAGACCCAGAAGTGGCTGGTCCTGGCGGGCATGGTCTGCGCGGTCCTGAACCACGTGGTGACGGTCGCGGGGAACATCCCGCTGAACAACGCGCTGGCCGCCTCGGAGCGGACGGGGGAGCCCGCCTCCGCCGTCCGGGCGGCCTTCGAGAAGCGGTGGAACGGCTTCCACGCGATCCGCACGGTGCTGATCACGGCCTCGTTCGGGCTGCTGATCGCGGCCGCGTTCAACTGACCTGACGGACTCCGCGCCCGGTGTTTGACCGGCGTGGAGTCCGGGTCGACCATCTCAGGACGAGGCGGCGGGCCGGCTTCCGGTTAATGCCCCAGGCCGGGCGCCGTGCCTGTCCGCCTCGCACGCTTAGCCTGGCCCCATGGACTTCCGCGGACAGTTGCCGGTCGTCGGCGCCGTCGCCGCCGGCGGGGCCCTCGGGGCGACGGCCCGCTACGGCGCCTCGCTGGCCTGGCCGACCCCGGCCGGCGCGTTCCCCTGGACCACGCTGACCGTGAACGCCGCGGGCTGCGCCGCGATCGGGGTCCTGATGGTTCTGGTGACCGAGGTGGTCACGGCGCCCCCGCCGCTCCTGCGGCCCTTCCTCGGCACGGGTGTCCTCGGCGGCTTCACCACGTTCTCCACGTACGCCCTCGACACCCAGCGGCTGTTGAGCTCGGGCGACGCGGCGCGCGGGGTGGGCTACCTGGGCGGGACGGTGGTCGCCGCGCTCGCCGCGCTCTGGGCCGCGACCGTCGCGACCCGCCGCGCCCTTCGCCGCACCGAGCGCGGCGTCGAGCACGGCACCGAGCGCGGCGTCGAGCTCCGCACCTCGCGCCGCGCCGAGCGCCCCACCGACCCCGAGGAGCGCGCGTGAACTGGCTGTTCGTCGTCCTCGGCGCGGCTGTCGGCGCGCCGCTGCGCCACCTCGTCGACCGGGCGCTCACGGCCCGGCGCCGATCCGCCTTCCCCTGGGGCACGTTCGCCGTCAACGTCGTCGGCTCGCTCGCGCTCGGCCTGCTCACCGGAGTCTCCTCCGCCCGGGCGCAACTCCTCCTCGGCGCGGGCCTGTGCGGGGCGCTCACCACGTACTCCACGTTCTCGTACGAGACGTGGAAGCTCTACGAGGGCGGGGCGAAGGGGTACGCGGCGGCGAACGTGGCGGGGAGTCTGGCCGCCGGGCTCGGTGCCGTCTGGCTGGGCGTGGAGATCGCCGCGTCCTGGTGAGAGGCCGCCGCCCGTAGGTTACGACCGTTTCTGTCCGCACTTGGCCGGCGAATGTTTCCTTGCCGTCAAGATATGCACTCCTCCAAAAACGAAGTGGTCATTATTATCTTATGGTGGCAGTACGTGAACCATGGAGGGGGCGCTATGGATCTGAAGGTGCTGGGCTTGCTCGCTGTCCAGGAGAGAGGGACGCCGATCGTTCCCACGGCGGCACCGGCCCGTCAGCTGCTGGCGCTGCTCGCGGCGCACGCCGACCGCATCGTGCCGACGGCCGTTCTGACGCAGGAGCTGTGGCCCGACGGCGCGCCGCGGCACGCGCAGGACATGATCGAGACCCATGTCCGCGGGCTCAGGGAGCTGATCGACGACGCGCTGGACGTCGGTCGTCAACAGGCCGCGGGCGCGTCCGCCGCGCCCGGACCCCGGAGCGCGCGCGAGGTCGTGGTCTCGCTGCCCGGGGGGTACCTGCTGGCCACCGGGGGCGGCAGTTCCGACGTCCGGATGTTCCAGCGCGCGGTCGGCGCCGGTTACCGGGCCATGGAGGTCGAGGACTATCCGACCGCGGCCGAACGGCTCGGCCAGGCGCTGGAGCTGTGGTCGGCCGACGCGTACACCGGGGTGGTCGCGGGCCCGCACCTGCGGGCGCACGGCGCCCGCCTCGAACTGTCCCGGCTGCGCGCCCTCGACCTGTGGATCGAGGCGCAGCGCAGGCTCGGCCGACGGCACGAGCTCTACTCCGGTCTGTCCGTGTTCCTCTCCCGCTTCCGCAGTGTGCCGCCGCAGTACGCGGCGCTGGTCGCGGAGGTGGAGCAGAGCGCGGCGCAGGGGTACGCGGGGCGGTCGTACGGGTCGTACGGGCAGTCCCCGGCGCTGCGGATCGGTCCGTTCCTGCACTCCTTGCGTCAATCCCGCACCACCCTTCACCCCCTTCCCATCGCTGGTTGACCGCAAGATCGCCATCGAACTAGTTTCGGACCGATAACGGGGCGAAACGTGTACGACGGGCTGGGGGCTCGCACACCATGACGGATCCACAGACCCAGGACACCGGCCTGATGGCCGTCCTCGAACTCCTCGCCGATCAGGCTCCGGCGGGGAGGTTCGACGCGCTGCTGCAGCGGGCCCGGCGCGAGGGGCTCTCCGGCGAGGCCCTGGCCGGCCTGGAGCGGGCGGTGCACCTGGCCCGGGGGGTGCAGGCCTGGCAGGGGCAGCGTCGCCAGCGCGAGGACGGCCTGGCCGATCTGGTCGACACGGCACGGGACCTGACGTCACCCCACGACGTCGAGTCCCTCCTGGAAGTGGCCATCCGCCGGGTCAAGCGGCTGCTCAACTTCGACATGACGTCCATCGCCGTCCTGGACCAGGAGGGCAGCCTGCGGGTGGCCGTCTCCAACGGCTCGACCACGGCCCTCGTCACCGGCCACTCCGTCCCCGCCGGATTCGGCCTCGGCCACCGGAGCCTGCTGTCCAGGGCGCCGCTGTGGACGGCCGACTACCTCGAGGACGACACGGTCGAGCACGACCCGAGCGCCGACGCCGTCGTCCGGGCCGAAGGACTGCACGCGCTGATGGCCGTGCCGATGTGCAACGGCGACCAGACCATCGGCGTGCTCTACGGAGGCAACCGTTCCGTACGCCACTTCTCCCCGGACGAGATAGGCCTGGTCGCCTCCCTCGCCGCGCTGGCCGCCGTCGCCGTCGAGCGGGCCGGCAGCTACGAACAGGCGCAGGGCGAGGTCGGCCGCCTCGAACGGGACGGCTTCCGCACCCGGACGAGTCTCGTCCGGCTGCAGCAGCTCAACGAGGCCCACAGCCACACCCTCGGCCTGGTCCTCGCCGGGGCCGACCTCACCACCGTCGCGAAGGCCGCGGGCGACGCGCTCGACTCGGCGCTGCAGCTGCGCGACCCGGCCGGCCGGCCGCTCGCCACCAGCGGCGACCTCGGCGAACCGGACGAGGCCGCCGTCGCCGAGGCGGCCCTCGACGCCCACGCCCACCTCCGACCCGTCGTCACCGCCGACGGCACCTGGGTCGCCCCGGTCACCGCGGGCGCGGAGGACCTGGGGGTGCTGGTGCTCCGCCCGGGCACGGCGCTCGTCGGCGAGGACGAGGGACTGCTCCAGCTGACCGCACAGACCTTCGCGATCCAGCTCCTGCTCCGAAGGAGCACCGCCGTAGCCGAAGGACCCGTGCGCGACGACCTCTTCGACGAACTCCTCGCCGCGCACGCCCGCAGCGGCCACCAGACGCACTACCTCGTCCAGCGGGCGCGCGGCCTCGGCATCGACCTGGAGGCGCCCCACGTCCTGCTCGTCGCCCACCCCGAGGGCGGCGAACAGGGCCGCGCCGTGGTGTGGGCGTCCTCGTACGCGCACCGGATGACCGGGCTCAAGACCGTCCACAGCGGTCACATCGTGCTGCTCCTGCCGGGCACGGACGCCTCCGCCGCCGCCCGCGCGGTCGCCGACCAGCTGTCACCGCTGCTCGGCCACCCCGTGTCGGTGGGCGCGGCAGGACCCGGCCGGGGCGCCGCCGACATCGGCCGGATGCACCGGGAGGCGATGCGCTGCCTGGACGCCCTGACCGCCCTCGACGGCACCGGCGGCACGGCCTCCGCGAAGGACCTCGGCTTCCTCGGGCTGCTGCTCTCCGACGACCACGACGTCGACGGCTACATCAGCTCCGCGATCGGCCCGGTCCTCGACTACGACCGCGACCGGCTGACCGACCTCATCGGCACCCTGGAGTCGTACTTCGCCTCCGGCGGCAGCCAGGCCAACGCGGCCGACCTGCTCAACGTGCACCCCAACACCGTGTCACGCCGCCTCGACCGGGTCACCGACCTGCTCGGCGACGCCTGGCAGCGGCCGGACAGGACCCTGGAGGTGCAGCTCGCCCTGAGGCTCCACCGCTCCCGCGAGGTCCTGCGCCGACAGCGCCGAGCGGGTACGGCGGCCCCTCACGCCGAGGCGAGCTCCGCCGGCCGGTCCGTGTCGTAGCCGACGCGGGACAGCACCCTGGCCGCGTGCGCGGCGGAGGCCAGCGTCATGTGCCGGTGCCAGCCGGGGAAGGACCGGCCCACGTAGTCCCGCAGCCCGATCTCCTCGCCCACGCGCGCGTAGTCCGCCTCCACCCGGCGGGTCAGCTTGGTCAGCCGCAACAGCGGGCCGGCACCCGGCTGCGTCATCCCGGTGAGCCACAGCGCGGACGGCGGACGGGTCGGGTCGCTCCACTCGCCGAGCAGGGAGAGCCCGAGCGGAGCCGCCGAGCGGCCCGACAGCACCACCGGCACCATCGCGGCCAGCGACATCCGCGGGGCGAGCCCGGCGGCCGCGTCCTGCCAAGGCACCGGCCGCCGCACGCCCTTGACCAGCTGCAGGATCTGCTGCGCCGGCAGCGGACCGCTCCGGAAGCCCGGCATCGCGCGGTCCGCCACCGCGAGCCGCTGCGCGCCGCTGATCCGGACCAGGAACGGCACCCGGGCGGCGGCCAGCGGGGCCACGGCCGCCGGCGCGTCACCGCCTCGCAGATCGATCAGGACCGGCCGGCGCGGGCCCCAGTGCCGGCCCGCCTCCAGGGCGACCGCGACGGCGCACTCCTCCGGGCTCTCCGCCCCCGCCTCCCGGGGCACGCCCGCCCGGTCGCGCAGCGCGTGGTCGTGGACCCACTGGTCGGGCAGGACGAGCCGCCAGTCGACGGGCGCGCTCAGCTCCTGCGAGGCGAGCCACACCCCGGCGGACTGCTGGCCCCGGAACGACTGCCGCGGGTGCGGGGCGAGCCCCCGGTCGACGCCGACCGAGTGCTCCCCGGTCTTCGGTACCGACATCTGCCGTACGACCCAGGCCTGGGGGGCCGCCTTCCGTTCCAGATGGGCGGCGAGCGCGGCCCGCAGGGGGCGCCAGCTCCACGTGGAGTCGGCGATGAAGTGATGCAGCGTCTGTTCCGTGGCGGGCGCGCCCAGCTGGGCGGCGATGTTGCGGGCGGTCTTGCGGCCCTCGGTGGTGAGCAGTCCACGCAGGTACTGCTCTCCGCGCTGCCGCTGGTCCTTGCGGGGGAACGAGGAGAACAGGGTCGCGCAGAGTTCGGAGACGGTGTCGTCGGACACGGCGGGTGCGGCGGAGTGCCGGCCCTGGCGCGGCACCGACAGGGTTCGGACCGAGTCCCGTCGTCTGCTGACTGCTGTGTTCACGACACTCCAACCATGGGGGGTGGCCTGCTTGAATGCACCTCCACGATCGCTTCGGGCGGGTGCCCCGGACGAGGTGTCCACGGCACCCACCCGCCGTCGATCGTGGTACCCGGACCACTGCTCCGCCGGGCGTCCGGTACGGAACCGGCCACCGTGCCCCGCGCTCCAGGGGCCAGGTGTGGCCGAACCACCACTCAGGGCCCGACGGATGCGCGGTCGGACACCGGTGAAGACCGGAAAACGGTGAAGGTCCGGTGCGGGCGAAGGTCGGACACGGTGAAGGTCGGACACCGCCGGCGGGTCAGACAGCGGTGAGGGTCGGACACCGCCGGCGGTCAGACAGCGGTGAAGGCGCGCTCCCCGTGCAGCCAGGACACCTGGTCGTACAGCTCCTCCTGGGAGAAGGCGGAGAGCATCCGGTTGCGCTCCACCGCCCGCTCGCCCGCCGGGTGGTACAGCTCGGAGCCCATCAGCCGGGCGACCTCCTGCGTACGGCCGGTCCGCTCGCGCCGCGCCGCGTTGAACTTCTCCAGGCCCGCCGCGACGGCCGCGCCGTCCACGTCGGCCAGCAGCTCCGCGAGGACGACCGCGTCCTCCAGTGCCTGGCAGGCGCCCTGCGCCGCGTACTGCAGCATCGGGTGGGCCGCGTCACCGATCAGGCCGACCCGGCCGTCGGTCCAGCCGTCCACCGGGTCACGGTCGCAGAGCACCCATTCGCGCCAGTCGTCGCCGAGTTCGAGCAGCCGCCGGGCGGTCGCGCCGATACCGGGGAACTGCTCCAGGACGTGGGACCGGTCCGTGGCCCGGCCCGTCACAGGGACCGTCGCGCCGTTGTCGCGGGTGACGGCCAGGTTGAGGTACTCGCCCCCGCCGATCATGTAGTGCACGAAGTGCCACTTGGGTCCCGCCCACAGGGTGACGGTGTTCCAGCGCAGCTCCTCGGGGACCTTCTCGATCGGGATCACCGAACGGTAGATGGTGTGGCCCGACACGCGCGGCTCGCCGTCGCCGAGCATCTGGCCGCGGACCGTCGAGCGGATGCCGTCCGCGCCGATCAGCGCCGTGCCTTCGAAGCTCCGGCCGTCGGCGGTGTGCACGGTGACGCCGTCCGCGTCCTGCTCGTACCGCTCGACCGCGGCGTCGGGGACGAGGGTCACGCCTGGCAGCTCCTGGCAGGCGGCGAGCAGCGGCTGGTGCAGGTCGCCGCGGTGCACGACGGCGTACGGGTTGCCGAACCGCTCCCGGTAGGCGCCGGTCAGCTCCATCGCGGCGACCTTCTCGCCCGTGGTGCCGTCCATGAAGCGGAGTTCGTCGATGAAGACGGCCCGGGTGCGCACGGCCTCGCCGACGCCGAGCCGGTCGAGGGCGTGGAAGGCGTTGGGCCCCAGCTGGATGCCCGCGCCGATCTCGGCGAAGGCGGGCGCGCGTTCGAGGACGGTGGTCCGGTGCCCGCGCCGGGTCAGCGAAAGGGCCGTGGCGAGCCCTCCGATGCCACCGCCGGCGATGAGTATGTGAGCCATGTCGTTCCTCAGGTTGTCGGTACGGAGTGCTGGGGGAAGAGCCGGTGCAGCTCCTCGTGGAAGCCCGGGAAGGTCTTGGCGACGCAGCCGGGGTCGTCGAGGGTGATGCCCTCGGCGCGCAGGCCCAGGACCGAGAACGCCATCGCGATGCGGTGGTCGCGGTGGCAGACGATCCGGGCCGGCACGGGCGCGCCGGGGTGGACGGTGATCCGGTCCGGGCCGGTCTCGGTCCGGATGCCGAGGGCGCGCAGATTGCCCTCGACGGCGGCGACCCGGTCGGACTCCTTCAGCCGGGCGTGCGCGACGCCGGTGATGGTGATCGGGGCGTCGGCCAGCGGCGCGATCGCGGCGAGGGTCATGAAGGTGTCCGAGATCTCGCCCATGTCCACGGAGAACCCGCCCCGCAGAGACCCGGTCCCGGTGACCGTGGTCGCCTCGTCGGTGGTCTCCACCCGGGCGCCGGCGCGGGCGAGGACCTCGGTGAAGCGCAGGTCGCCCTGGAGGCCGGCGCGGCCCAGACCGGCCACGCGCACGCTCGTCCCGGTCACCGCCGCCGCCGCGAAGACGTACGAGGCGGTGGAGGCGTCGGGTTCGATCGGCAGGTCGACGCCCCGGTAGCCGGTGGGCCGGACGGCGAACGCGCCGGGCGTCGCCTCCTCCACGTCGGCGCCGAAGCGCCGCATCAGGGCGACGGTCATGTCGATGTACGGCCGGCTGACGAGTTCCGGCACACGCAGCGACAGCGGCCCCCGCATCAGCGGGCCCGCTATCAGCAGGCCGGTCAGGAACTGGCTGCTGAGCGAGGAGTCCACGGTCAGCTCCCCGCCGTCGAGGCCGCGCGAGCGGACCCGCAGCGGAAGCCGCCCGCCGGGCCCCGTGGTGACGTCGGTCCCGAGGAGCCGCAGGGCCTCAGCGAGCGGGGCCACGGGACGGGCGGTGAGCTGGTCGGAGCCCTCGAAGCCGAAGTCGCCGTGCCCGGTCGCGGCGAACGGCGGCAGGAAGCGGGCGGCGGTGCCGGCGTCGGCGCACCAGACGGTCGCGGCCCCGGCCGGGCCGCGGCCGAGCCCGGTCACCGTCCAGACGGCGTCGTCCTCGGAGGTGTCGATCCGGACCCCGAGGCCGCGCAGGGCCTCGCGGAACGCCGTCGTGTCGTCGCTGACCAGCGGCGCGCCGAGGGCGCTCGGCCCGTGTGCGGCGGCCGCGAGCAGCAGGGCCCGGTTGGTCAGCGACTTCGAGCCCGGTATCCGGGCGTTCAGGGCGGGAGTCGCCGGTACGGCGAAGGTCATGGCTGTCCTTTGCGAGTACGGCCGCCGCGTGCGCGGCGGTCCGGGGGAGGAGCGCCGCACACGGAGACGTCGGGCGGCCGTCCCCCGCCCGGTGCGGCCACGGAGGAGGCGCGAGAGCCGCCCGGTCAGCCGCCGACGGCCTCCAGGGCCGCGCCGCGGCCCGCGAGCGCGGCGACGGCGAAGACGCCCTCGACCGTCGCCTCCACGTCGAAGGAGTGCCGCTCGGTGGGCGGGTAGCCGATGAGCTCGGCCGCCCGCTGCGGGATCGCGGCCTCGGCCGACTCCCAGAGCAGGACGGCCCCCCACCGGTTCGTCGCCGCATCGGAGACCCAGAACTTCAGCCGCAGACCGGGCACCTGGGAGAACCGGTCCACCGCCTCGTCGCGCAGGAAGCCCCGCAGCGACTCGACGGTCTGCTCCGACCGCGCCAGATCCCACCAGACGATCACCGCACGCACGAGCCGGCCACCTCCGCGAGCAGCTCCCCGATGATCCGGGGGCCGTCCACCGTCAGGACGGACTCGGCGTGGAACTGCATGGAGACGAAGGCCCCCGCGCGCAGCCCGTGCACCTCGCCCGTCCCCGGGTCCCGGCTGACCTCGACCGTGCCGTGCACCGGGTGCTCGAAGGTGTCCCCCTCGGAGCGGGCGGCGAACGTGTTGTAGAAGCCGACCCGTTCGCGCCGGCCGAAGAGGTCGATCTCGTGCTGCGCGCCCTGGTTGGGCACCGGCCTGCGCACCAGGTCGAGCCCGACCAGGGTGGACAGCACCTGGTGGCTCAGGCAGACCGCCATGAACGGCCGCCGCTCCTCCAGGAGCTGGGCCACCGCGGCCCGCAGATGCGCGATCTTGGGGTCGCCCGTCTCGCGCGGATCGCCGGGCCCCGGACCCATCACGACCAGGTCGTGCTCGTCGAAGCTGTACGGCTCGTCGAAGCGCCGGACGCGCACCTCGCCGCCCAGCGAGCGGATCTGCTGGGCGATCATCTCGGTGAAGGTGTCCTCGGCGTCGATCACCAGGATCCGCCGGCCGGTCAGCGGACCGGCCGCGCCGAGCCGGTCCTCCTGGTCCCTGAGCCAGAAGTCGGCGATGCGCTCGTTGCGTTCGTCGAGTGCCTCGCGGACCGCCGGGTGGGACCCGAAGCGGATCGGCTCCGGGTCGCCGAGCGCGGCGAGCAGCCCGGCCGCCTTGGCGCGGGTCTCCTGCACCTCCGACTGCGGGTCGGAGTGGCGCACCAGCGTCGCGCCGACCCCGATCCGCATCAGGCCCTCGTGGTCGATGTCGGCGGTGCGGATCAGGATCGAGGAGTCGAGGGTGCGCTCGCCGGCGGCGTCGCGGCCGATCAGCGCGGCCACCCCGCTGTAGTAGCCGCGGCCCTGCGGCTCGTACCGGCTGATCACCCGGGCCGCGCTCTCCAGGGGGGAGCCGGTCACCGTCGGCGCGAACAGGGTCTCGCGCAGGATGTCCCGCACATCGCGGTCGGTGCGGCCCTCGATGAAGTACTCGGTGTGCGCGAGCCGGGCCATCTCCTTCAGATACGGGCCCACGACCCGGCCGCCCCCGGGGCAGATCCGGGCCATCATCTTCAGCTCCTCGTCGACGACCATGTACAGCTCGTCGGCCTCCTTCTGGTCGGCGAGGAAGTCCATGACCCCGTCGAGCTCCGGGCCGGCCGCCGGATAGCGGTACGTGCCCGAGATCGGGTTCATCACGGCCGTGCCCTCGCGGACGCTGATGTGCCGCTCGGGCGTCGCGCCCACGAAGGTCCGCTCGCCGGTGTGCACGAGGAACGTCCAGTACGCCCCGGCCTCCCGCTGCACCAGGCGGCGGAAGAACGACAGCGCCGTGGTCAGTCCGAAGCCGGGCAGCCGGGCGGTGAAGGACCGCCGCATCACGAAGTTGGCGCCCTCGCCGGTGCCGATCTCGTCCGCGACGACCCGCCGCACGATCTCCGCGTACGCCTCGTCGTCCACGTCGAAGTGGCCGTCGGCCAGCTTCACCGGCTCGTCGGGCAGCAGCGGGAGCGTCGCGCGCAGCGGCACCGCCGCCTGCTCGCGGACCGTCATCGCGAGCAGCGGCGCGCCGTCGTCGGGGGCGGCGAAGCCCCGTTCGGCGAGCTGGCGGTAGGGGATCAGGGTGAGGATCTCCGAGCGGGCGCCGGGGCCGTCCCGCTCGGGCAGGTCGAGGTCGGCGAGGGACGGGATCTCCGCCACGTCACCGACGAGCAGTTCCAGGGTGTCCGGGTCCACCGTCTCGGGCCGGTGCATCAGCGCGAACGCGCCGGCCGAGCCGTCGAGGATGCGTGCCAGCAGGTCGTGCCCGCTGTCCTGCGTAGCCATGGGGGTTCCTTTCGGCGGTGGGCGCGGCTCAGCGCGCCGCGCCGCCCGCGTCGAGTTCGTATCGCACCTGCTTGGCGGACACGACGCGGGCCGCGCGCTGTGCCGCGTAGTCGAGCGCGAGCCGGTGGTGTCCGGCCGAGAAGTCGGCGACGGCGTCCGCCACCAGGAAGGGCTGGATGTCGTTGGTGAAGGCCTCCACCGCCGTCATCAGGACGCCCACGTGGGCGTACACACCGCAGACGATCAGCTGGTCGCGCCGGTGGAAGCGCATCCGCTCCAGCAGGTCGGACTTGAAGAAGGCGCTGTACCGCCACTTCGTGAACGTCCAGTCCGCGGGCCCCGGTTCGAGCGGCTCGACCACCTTGCGGTGCTCGGGCGTGGCCTTCATGCCGGGACCCCAGAAGTCCTTCAGGAGCCCGCGCTGCTCGGGTGTCATGTCGCCGGGCTGCGCCGTGTACGCGATCGGTACGCCGAGCTCCACGCACCGCTCGCGCAGCAGCGCCGAGTTGGCCACCAGGGCGTCGCCGGGCGCCTCGGAGCGCGGGAACGGCCTGAGGAAGAACTCCTGCATGTCGTGGAGGAGCAGCACGGCCCGGCGCGGATCCACCGGCCAGTCCACGATGTTCTCCGGCAGCTCGCCCTCGGTGGGCATGGGGTACGACTCGATCGGGGGGATACCGGGCATCGGCCGGCCGTTCCTCTCTTGGCTAGACACCGAGCGTGGCACCGCCGTCCACGGTCAGCTCGTGCAGGGTGACGTGGCCGGCGTCGTCGGACAGCAGGAAGGCGACGGCCCGCGCGACGTCCTCGGGCCGGGCGACCTTGCCCAGCGGAATGCCGACCCGGTACGCCTCGGGGGAGCCGGCGATCGACGCCTTGGCAGCGGTGTCGGCGGTGTGCATCCCGCGCAGCATCGGGGTGTCGGTGGAGCCCGGCGCCACCACGTTGCAGCGGATGCCGTACTCCGCCACCTCCAGGCCCAGGCACTTGGTGAACGCGGTGGCGGCCGCCTTGGACGCCGCGTACGCCGCCATCTGCGCCCGGGCCGTGCCCGCCGCGTTCGACGCGACCGTGACGATCGCGCCGCGCCGGCGCGGGATCATGCGGTTGACCACGGCCCGTGAGGTGTGGAACACCCCGTTCGCGTTGACCGCGAACGTGGTCGTCCAGTCCTCGTCGCTCAGGGCGTGCGCCCCGGCCAGCCGGAGCACGCCCGCCGCGTTCACCAGCCGCTCCACCGGGCCGAGTTCGCGCTCGACCCGGTCGACGGCGGCCTCCACGTCGGCGCTCGACGTGACGTCGGCGGGGAAGCCGGTCACGTCCAGCCCGTCGGCGCGCAGCCGCGCCACCGTGTCGGCGAGCCGGTCCGGCACCAGGTCGACGGCGGCGACCCGGGCGCCGCGCTCGGCGAGCAGCCGGACGACGGCCTCGCCGATGCCGCCCGCCGCGCCCGTCACCAGGGCGACTGTTCCTGCCACGTGCACAACCTCCGTGTCCACCGCTGTCGTTCGTCCGGTCCGCGCGTCGTCCCGCCCGGTCATCCGCGCCATGCCGAGACGGCCGCGACGGCCTGCTGCGGGTTGAGGCGCGGATCGCAGAAGCTCAGGTACTTGTCGCCGAGGCTGCCGAGCCCGTCCGCGTCGGCGACGCACTCGGTGACGCTCTCCGGGGTGGTCTCCAGGTGCAGACCCGCGGCCACGCCGCCGCCCGCGCCGACCGCGTCCTGGAACGCCTCGATCTCCTTCACGACGGTCGTCAGGAGGCGCGTCTTCAGTCCGCCGGGGCCGCTGACGGTGTTGCCGTGCATCGGGTCGGACAGCCAGAGCACCGGGTGACCCGCCCGGTCGACGGCCTCGACGAGGGCCGGCAGCTTCGTGGCGGCGTTCTCGGCGCCCATCCGGGCGATCAGGGTGAGCCGGCCGGGACGCCGCTGGGCGTCCAACCGCTCGCACAGCGCCAGGAGTTCGTCCGGGGTCATGGACGGGCCGACCTTGACCGAGACCGGGTTGGAGACCGCGGCGAGGAGGGCGATGTGGGCACCGTCCGGCTGCCGGGTGCGCTCGCCCACCCAGGGCCAGTGCGTCGAGGTGAGCAGCAGCGAGCCGTCGGGCTCGCGGCGCAGCATGGGCAGTTCGTAGTCGAGCAGCAGGGCCTCGTGGCTGGTCCACACCGGCACGTCCAGCTCGGGCCGGACGGCGGTGCCGCGCCAGCCCAGGTAGTGCATGGTGTCGCTGGCGGCGCGGTAGCCGGTGAGCAGATGGCCGGGGTCGGCCTCGCGCTGCTCGGGGTCGGGCTCGGGCCGGTTGACCATGTGGCCCCGGTAGACCGGCAGCTCGGTGCCGCCGACCGTCTCGGTGGGCTTGGAGCGGGGCTTGGCGTACTGGCCGGCGATGCGGCCCACCCGCAGGACGGGCTTGCCGGAGGCGAGCTTCATCGTCCCGGCCAGCACGTCGAGGAGCGCGGTCTTCTTGTGGACGTCACCGGGGTTGGCCTCGGCGGGGTCCTCGGCGCAGTCGCCGGTCTGGATCACCTGGACGTGTCCGGCCGCGGCCTCCGCGAGGAGGGAACGCAGCCGGCGCACGGCCTCGGCGTCCACGAGGGCAGGCATCCGGCCCAGGTCCGTGCGGACCTCGGCGAGACGCGGGTGGTCCTGCCAGTCGGGCTGTTGGAGGGCGGGAAGGGAACGGAGGTGGGACAGAATGTCGGTCATCGTTTTCCCTCGGCGGGCGTGCCGGATGGACTCCGGCTGATGGGGGGCGTGGAGGCGGGCGGACGACACGGACGCGTGCGCGTCGACGTGATGTCCCGCCCGGCGTCTTCCGTCCTGCGGCGGCGGCTCGGCTGGCAGCATCGGCATGCCGGAGCGTCGACGAGTGTGAACGGCGCGGGCCTCGACAAGGCGCGCCGATTCGTACGGAATCCACTATCACCAGGCCCCCCACCGGGCCGCAACGGCGGCCCGCCGAGTCCGTCAAGTGGCGCGGATACGGGATGGACCGGCGCTCTCCACGGCCTGTTCGAGTGGGCTCACCTGGTCGTGGAAGACGGTCAGTCGGGCGAGCGCGACGCGGCTGGAGATGCCCAGCTTGATGAAGATGTGGCGCAGATGACTGTCCACCGTGTGCGGTGAGACGACCAGGTGGGTGGCCACGGCGCGGTTGGTCAGACCCTCGGACACCAGGCGGGCCACCCGCAGTTCGGCCGGGGTGAGGCTCGCCCAGCCGAGGGCCTGTACGGACGGATTCTTCCGGTACGAAGCGTGGGCTGTATTCACGCGGCAGACCCTGACGGGACGCCCAGAGGGGTCGCAACGGCGCCCGGTCCACTCTGTCATGTCGTCCGTCAGGTTCCCCGGCCCCCGCGGAGCGGGCCGGCTACAGCGCGGTGAGTGCGCTTTCGACGACGCTGAGCAGGGCGTTCCTGTCCTTCTGGACCCGGGCGAGAACGCGCAATCCGTAGTAGGTGCTGAGTACTTGGCGGGCGAGCGTCCGGGTGTCCCGATCGGCGGTGATCTCGCCGGAGCGCTGCCCCCGTGCGAGGGTCGCCGCGAGGGCCTCCTCCACGGTGGAGAAGTGCCGCAGGACCTCCGCCCGGACCGCGTCGTCCGAGTCGGCCTTCTCGACCGAGGCGTTGATGGCGAAGCATCCGGAGCCTTCGGGGTCCGACAGATCGTCGTCGATCGCGTGGACCATCAGCTCCCGGAGCCGGTCCTTCACCGGTCCCGGCTGTTCGAGGAGGGCGGTCTGCTCGGCGGTGTGCGTCTCGTAGTAGCGGCGCAGGGCGCGCAGGTACAGCTCGCGCTTGTCGCCGAAGGCGTTGTACAGGCTCGACTGGCCCATGCCCGTCGAGTCGGCCAGGTCCCGGGTGGACGTGGCCTCGTACCCCTGCCGCCAGAACGTGTTCATGGCGGCGGTGAGGGCGTGCGTCTCGTCGAACTTCCTGGGCCTGGCCATGACCGCAGTCTAGGGTTTTTGGAGCGGTCGCACTGAAATTCGTCGGACGACCGTACGGATCACGCCGTCACCGCGCCCTCCGCCACCGCGATCGCCTCGATCTCGATCAGCCAGTCCGGGTCGGCGAGGGCAGAGACCTCGACGAAGGACTCGGCGATCGAGTGCGGGGCGAAGTGCTCGGCCCTGACCCGCGCGAACGCCTCCTGGTCCCGCGCGATGTCGGTGACGAACACGGTCGCCTTGACGACCTGGTCGAGGCCGGATCCGGCGTTCTTCAGGACGAGCGCGAGATTGGCCAGAGCCTGTCGGGCCTGGGCCTCGAAGTCGCCCACGCCGACCGTGCCGCCGTGCGGGTCGATCGGACCCTGACCGGAGGTGAGGACCAGGTTCCCGACCCGGATGCCGAGCGCGATGCCGGCGGGGGCGTACCAGTCGGGGTCCGCGGTGACGCGGACGCGGTGGGGCGCGTCGTGGGATGCGGTCCGGGATGGGGCCTGGGATGCGTCGGTCATGCCGCGTCGCCCAGCGCCTCGTGGACGGCGAGCACCAGCTCGTCGATCGAACGCCCGCCGCTCTCCGTGCCGAACGAGTCGAAGATGTGGAACGCCCCGGCCCACTGGTGGAGCGTGACCGGCACGCCCGCCTCCAGGAGGCGCCGGCCGTAGTCCAGCCCCTCGTCGCGCAGCGGGTCGTACTCGGCGGTGACGATGTGGGTGGCGGGAAGTCCGGTCAGGTCCTCGGCGCGGTTGGGCGCCGCGTAGGGGGAGGTCTCCCGCTGCTCGTGGCCCTCGCCGAGGTAGTGGCGCCACATCGACACGGACTGCGGCGTCGACCACACGGGCGTGTCGTGGAAGGCGCGCGCGGACGGGGTGTCCATGCGGTCGTCGGTCACGGGGAAGGTCAGCACCTGCAGGGCGAGCGCGGGCCCCTGCCGGTCGCGGGCCATCAGGGCGACGGAGGCGGAGAGCGCGCCGCCCGCGCTGCAGCCCGCGACGCCCAGGCGCGCCGGGTCGACCCCGAGCTCCTCGGTGTGCGCGGCGAACCACTCCAGGGCCGCGTAGCAGTCCTCGGCGCCCGCCGGGAACGGGTTCTCGGGCGCGAGCCGGTACTCGACGCTGACCACGACGACGTTCGCTCGGGAGGAGAACCAGACGCACTGGTTGTGCTCGGTCTCCAGGCTGCCCATCACGAAGCCGCCGCCGTGGATCCACAGCAGACCGCCGTGCGGGCCTTCGGTACGGGGCGTGTAGACGCGCACGGCGACGTCGGGGGCGCCCGCCGGGCCGGGTATCAGCCGCTCGGTCACGGTGATGGCGCTGGTGTCGGCCGGCTCCCACTGGGCCTCGAGGTCCTTGAGGGTGCGGCGGGCGACGGCCGGCTCCGCGACGTCCAGGTACGGGATCTGGTCGACGAGCGGGGCCAGGTCGGGGCGGAGCCGCATGCGGGTGGGCGCGGGCGCGGCGGAACGGTGGGTGGCGTCACTCATGCGGTCATCGTCCCCCGCGGGCGGTCCCGCGCGCCGCCGCCGCCCGTCGCATGTTGGCGCCCCGGGAGCACCGATTGGTGCGTCGACCTGACGGAGTGTCGCCGCGGCCGGGAAGGCGCCGGGCACCCCGCACTAGCCTGCGCGGATGTACGGACTCACGTCGAGCCCCGCGCACCCGTCCTCGGAGGCGGAGACGGCGCCGGCTCTCCTCGCCCGTTTCGACGCGCTCTTCGCCGGCGTCGCGGACGCCGACGAACTGGTCCGCGCCGCGGCGCGGGTCGCGGGCTGTACCGCCGGGATGGCGGACCGCGGCCGGGTACTGCGGCGATGTCCGGCGGGCGGTGTGCCGGAGGCGGCCGGGGAGGTGGTGCCGTCGACCCGGCGGCTGATCACCGTGGGCGGCCGCGCGGCCGGTGAGGTGTGGGTCGAACGCCCGGGTGAGCCGCTGCCCTTCGACGCCCTCCTCACCGAACGCATGGCCCTCGCGGCCGCCACGCTGGTGGCCCTGGGCGCGGGCGTGCCCGCCGGGGGACCGGGGGTGACCGCCGGAGGGCTGGGTGCGCCCGCCGTCGGACCGGGTGTTCCGGCCGGAGGGCCGGGCGTGCCCGCCGGGGGAGGGGGTGGGCAATCTGGGGGAGCGGTCCGGCACGCCGGATCCGCGGGCGGCGTCGCGTCGTTCGCGCGCCCGCGCCGCCCGCGCGACGCCGGCCGGGGGCCCTGCGAGCACCCGGTGTGGGCGCCCGCCGGACTCGGGGATCCCGCGCTCGTACAGGCGGTGCTGTCCCCGTCGATGCCCGAGACGCAGCGGTCCCGCGCGCTCCATCTGCTCGGTCTGCCGCCCGCCGGGCCGATGCGGGCCGTCGCCGTGGTCGTCGCCGAACCGCAGGCGCTCCAGGGCGCGTTGCGTGCCTGCGCGGCCGAGTTGTCGGCGCCGCCGTCGGCGCGTACGGGCGGCACGGCGCCGCACGGCGTGCTCTGGCCCCGGGTCGGGGCGCTCGTCCTGC
>NZ_JBEZNQ010000084.1:0-31143 GCF_040653315.1 Streptomyces sp. NPDC047981
GTTGATTTTTGGCACGCTGTTGAGTTCTCAAGGAACGGACGCTTCCTTTGTACTCACCCTCTCGGGCTTTCCTCCGGGCTTTTCCCTTCGGTCTTGCGTTTCCGACTCTATCAGATCTTTCCGATCCGATTTCCTCGGTGCTTTCCGGCTTCTCGGTATTCCCGATCCGCTTTCCGGCGTTGATCCGACTTTATCAGAAGTTCTGAGTCGGATTTCCCGCCCCGTTCGGTCGGCCTATCGGACACACAGAGGTGCCGGGCTTCCCTTGTTGGCGGAGACGTAAACGTACTGGAGCGGGGCGCCCCGATGCAAATCGAGGCGCCCCGCTCTCAGTTGGCGCTGGTCAGGAGGTCGTTCAGACCTCTACGACGACCGGGAGGATCATCGGGCGCCGGCGGTAGGTGTCGGAGACCCACTTGCCGATCGAGCGGCGGATCAGCTGCTGGAGCTGGTGGGGCTCGACCACGCCGTCCTGGAACGACTTGTTCAGGGCCTGCTCGACCTTCGGGATCACGGCGTCGAACGCGGAGTCCTCGATGCCGGAGCCGCGGGCGTGCACGTTCGGGCCGCCCACGATCTTGCCCGTCGAGGAGTCCACCACCACGAAGACCGAGATGATGCCCTCCTCGCCGAGGATCCGGCGGTCCTTCAGGTGGGTCTCGGTGACGTCGCCGACCGAGAGGCCGTCGACGTAGACGTAACCCGCCTGGACCTTGCCGACGATCCTGGCCTTGCCGTCCACCAGGTCGACGACGACGCCGTCCTCGGCGATGACGATGTGGTCCTTGGGGATACCCGTCATCGCGCCGAGCTCGGCGTTGGCGCGCAGGTGGCGCCATTCGCCGTGGACCGGCATCAGGTTCTTCGGGCGGCAGATGTTGTAGAAGTACAGCAGCTCGCCGGCCGAGGCGTGGCCCGAGACGTGGACCTTGGCGTTGCCCTTGTGGACGACGGTGGCGCCCCAGCGGGTCAGGCCGTTGATCACGCGGTACACCGCGTTCTCGTTGCCCGGGATGAGCGAGGACGCCAGGATCACGGTGTCGCCCTGGACGATCCGGATCTGGTGGTCGCGGTTGGCCATCCGGGAGAGGGCCGCCATCGGCTCGCCCTGGGAGCCCGTGCAGACCAGCACGACCTCGTCGTCCGGGAGGTCGTCCAGGGTCTTCACGTCCACGACCAGGCCAGCCGGGACGCGGAGGTAGCCCAGGTCGCGCGCGATGCCCATGTTGCGGACCATCGAGCGGCCGACGAAGGCCACGCGGCGGCCGTATTCGTGGGCCGCGTCGAGGATCTGCTGGATGCGGTGCACGTGGCTGGCGAAGCTGGCCACGATGATGCGCTTCTGGGCGTTGGCGAAGACGTTCCGCAGGACGTTGGAGATGTCCTTCTCCGGCGGGACGAAGCCCGGGACCTCGGCGTTCGTCGAGTCGGACAGCAGGAGGTCGATGCCCTCCTCGCTGAGCCGCGCGAAGGCGTGCAGGTCGGTCAGCCGACCGTCCATCGGGAGCTGGTCCATCTTGAAGTCGCCGGTCGCGACGGCCATGCCCGCAGGGGTGCGGATGGCGACGGCGAGGGCGTCGGGGATGGAGTGGTTGACGGCGACGAACTCGCAGTCGAAGGGGCCCAGCGCCTCCCGGTCGCCTTCCTTCACCTCGAGGGTGTAGGGGCGGATCCGGTGCTCCTGGAGCTTCGCCTCGATGAGGGCGAGGGTCAGCTTGGAGCCGATGAGCGGGATGTCCGGCTTCAGCCGGAGCAGGTACGGGACGGCGCCGATGTGGTCCTCGTGGCCGTGCGTGAGCACGATGCCCTCGACCTGGTCGAGGCGGTCCTTGATGATGGTGAAGTCGGGCAGGATCAGGTCGATGCCCGGCTGCTCCTCCTCGGGGAAGAGGACGCCGCAGTCGACGATGAGCAGACGGCCGTCGAACTCGAAGACCGTCATGTTGCGGCCGATCTCACCGAGCCCGCCGAGCGGGATGACGCGCAGGCCGCCCTTGGGCAGCTTCGGCGGGGCGCCGAGTTCAGGATGCGGATGACTCAAAAGACTCTCCTCACCACACACGCCACGTACCGCTTGGGCACGTGGCGCGCATGACATTCGTGCACTTGCTGTTGTCAGTCGATCGATGGTCGATCGGATATTCAGTTGTGAAGTCTGTAGTTACAGCTCTACCCCGCCGGCGGCGAGATCGATCTTGAGCTGGGCGGTCTCGTCGGGCGAGAGCTCCACGAGGGGCAGGCGCAGGGGGCCGGCCGGGAGGCCCTGGAGGGCGAGGGCGGCCTTGGTGGTCATGACGCCCTGGGTGCGGAACATGCCGGTGTAGATCGGCAGGAGCCGCTGGTGGATCTCGGTGGCCTTCTGGACCTCACCGTTCAGGTGGGCGTCGAGGAGGGCGCGGAGTTCCGGGGTCACGACGTGGCCGACGACGGAGACGAAACCGCAGGCGCCCACGGAGAGCAGCGGCAGGTTGAGCATGTCGTCACCGGAGTACCAGGCGAGGCCCGAGCGGGCGATGGCCCAGCTGGCGCGGCCGAGGTCGCCCTTGGCGTCCTTGTTGGCGACGATCCGGGGGTGCTCGGCGAGCCGGACGATCGTCTCGGTGTCGATCGGGACGCCGCTGCGGCCGGGGATGTCGTAGAGCATCACCGGGAGCTCGGTGGCGTCGGCGATGGCCGAGAAGTGCCGGTACAGGCCCTCTTGCGGGGGCTTGTTGTAGTACGGCGTGACGGCGAGCAGGCCGTGCGCGCCGTCGCGTTCGGCCGTGCGGGCGAGCTCGATGGAGTGGTGGGTGTCGTTGGTGCCGATGCCGGCGACGACGTGGGCGCGGTCGCCGACCGCCTCCAGTACCGCCCGTACCAGCTCCGATTTCTCCGCGTCGCTGGTGGTCGGGGACTCGCCGGTGGTGCCGTTGATGACGAGGCCGTCGTTGCCTGCGTCCACCAGATGGGCGGCGAGTCGCTGGGCACCGTCGAGGTCGAGTGCGCCGTCAGCCGTGAAGGGCGTGACCATGGCGGTGAGGACCCGCCCGAAGGGGGTCTGCGGAGTGGAGATCGGAGCCATGGGTAACACGCTACTCGCTGCTCATCGCGCGGTGTCCCCTCGGGGGACGTGAGAAAGGGAGCCCGGCACTGCCTGCTCGGGGGTTCAAGCAGTGCCGGGTCCGTTTGATCAGCCTAGATGAACTTCGTGAAACGTCGCAATACGGACACTTCGCGTGACGTGGTCGGACATCTGTGCTTTATGGGGCCACACGGCCGTTCTTGTTGAAGGCGTCGTACGTGAGCGGCATGAGCTGGGCCCAGTGCTGCTCCATCTTCTCGCCGACCATCTCGATCTCCCGCTGGGGGAAGGACGGGACCTTGGCCAGCTCGTGCTGGGTGCGCAGGCCGAGGAAGTGCATCAGCGAGCGCGCGTTGCACGTGGCGTACATCGAGGAGAAAAGGCCGACGGGCAGGACCGAGCGGGCGACCTCGCGGGCGACGCCTGCGGCCAGCATCTCCTGGTACGCCTCGTACGCCTGGACGTACGAGTCCTCCATGACGCGGGCGGTCAGCTCCTGCTGGGCCTCGGTGCCCTCGACGAAGACGTACTTGCCGGGGCGGCCCTCCTGGACGAGCTTCCGGGAGGCGCCGGGGACGTAGAAGACCGGCTCCAGCTCCCTGTAGCGACCCGATTCCTCGTTGTACGACCAGCCGACGCGGTGCCGCATGAACTCGCGGAACACGAAGATCGGGGCGCTGATGAAGAAGGTCATCGAGTTGTGCTCGAAGGGGCTGCCGTGGCGGTCCCGCATCAGGTAGTTGATGAGCCCCTTGGACCGCTCCGGGTCCTTCTGCAGTTCGTCGAGCGACTGCTCCCCCGCGGTGGAGACGCGGGCCGCCCACAGCACGTCCGAGTCGGCGGCGCTGTGCTTCACCAGCTCGACGGTCACGTCGCTGCGGAAGCTGGGCTTGAGGTCTGCAGCGTCTGCTGAGGGGGTGTCGGTCACCGGCGGGTCCTTCCGAAGTGCGTCGCTCGGGCGGCGCCCACTCTACGGGGAGTCACCGACAGCGCGGTCCGTCGCCTGCTCCCCCACCCACCCGGACGACTTTCTTTGGCCAATTCGGGGAAATCGGGCACCGAATGGTGACTTCGCTCGTCTCTCACTGTGACACCGCGCACCACGACCCCAAGGAGAGTGGCCCCCATGTTTGGCCGGCGAGAGGCTGTCCCGTTCGCGTTCGTCGCAGAGGCCGACCGCTTCCGCAGTAACGTCACTCCGCCGCCGAGGGAGCGCCTCACCGTCTCCGAGGTCGTGGGCCGTACGCTGGTCGGGCTGACCGTCGTGGCCGGTCTCGTCGGCTCGTTGCTCTTCGGGATGCCGTCCATGCAGTCCGGCGGGGCCGACGGCCACCGGCAGCAGTCCGAGGCCTCCGACGGCCGCTGAGCAGTTCGGCCCCCCTGAGGTGGCCAGGTCGAGACCACCTGGGTAGCCTCACCGGGCACAGCCCCTTCGAGCGTGCTTGTGAGTGAGGATCAGTCGTGCCCCTGCCCTTTCTGACGGCCGACCGCGCTTTTGACGCCACCGACGACGTCGCGCTGCCGTTCGACGACCACGACGAGTGGCGTCGGCCCTACCGCCCCGGCCCGTGGCGCGTGGGCGCCTCGGCGCTCGCGCTGCTGGTCGCGTCGTTCGTGCTGTTCGCCGCGGTCATCATCACCGCCGCCGGGGCCGTGAGCGGCGCCGCCGTCACGTTCGGCCTGGCCGCTCTCATCATCGGCTCCGCGCTGCGGATGCTGCGGGTGGGCACCTGGGTCAGCCGGCACGGTGTGCGCCGGGTCGGCTTCTTCTCCACCTCCACCGTGGCGTGGGCCCGGGTGACGCATGTGCGCACGACGCAGCAGCCGGTGCGGTGGCTGGGGCTGCCCCGCACAGTGCAGGGTCAGGCGCTTGTGCTCGGGCGGCAGGGCGGTGAGCAGCTCAGCCTGCTCACCGACCACAACGCCGACTTCCTCTCCCGCGTCGAGGCGTTCGACCGCGCGGCCGACACCGTCGAGGCGTGGAACGCCGAGTACGGCGTCGCCCCGGCGGGCGCTACGCGCTGACCGGGCGGCCCGCGTGCAGCGCGATCGCGCGCTGCATCGCCTTGCGGGCCCGCGGGGTGTCGCGGGCATCGTGATACGCGACCGCGAGCCGGAACCAGCAACGCCAGTCCTCGGGTGAGTCCTCGGTCTCGGCGCGTCGCTTCGCGAAGACCTCGTCGGCCGAGTCCCGGTCGATCCGGCCACCGGCCGTGCGCTTCAACTCGTCCACCGGCAGGCCGCCTTCGGCCTCCAGCTCGCGGGCGAGCCGCTGCGCGTTCCGCGCGAACGCGGTGTTCTTCCAGAGGAACCAGCCGCCCACACACGGCAGCAGGAACGCGACCGCGCCCATGCCCATGGCGGCCGGTTCGCCGGTCAGGACGAGCAGCACGCCCTCCATCGCCACCACGCCGAAGACGAGGACGAGGACGGTGGCGAGGAAGACGTAGGTGATCTTTCCACCCATGGCGGTCAGCCCAGGTCCAGGAAGTGTTCCAGGCCGAAGGTGAGGCCCGGGGTGGTGACGACGCGGCGGGCGCCGAGGAGGATGCCCGGCATGAAGCTGGAGTGGTGCAGCGAGTCGTGACGGACCGTCAGGATCTCGCCCTCGCCGCCGAGCAGCACCTCCTGGTGGGCCAGCAGACCGGCGAGACGGACCGCGTGGACCCGGACGCCGTCGACGTCGGCGCCGCGGGCGCCGGCCAGGGCCGTCTCCGTCGCGTCCGGCTGGGCGCCGAGGCCGGCCTCGCGGCGGGCGGCGGCGATCAGCTGGGCGGTCCTGGTGGCGGTGCCGCTGGGGGCGTCGACCTTGTGCGGGTGGTGCAGCTCCACGACCTCGACGGACTCGAAGTACGGGGCAGCGATCTGGGCGAACTTCATGGTCAGCACGGCGCCGATGGAGAAGTTCGGGGCGATCAGGACGCCGGTCTCCGGGGAGGCGGCGAGCCAGGTGTTCAGCTGCGCGAGGCGCTCCTCGTTCCAGCCGGTGGTGCCCACGACCGCGTGCATGCCGTGGCGCACGCAGTAGTCGAGGTTCTCCATCACCGAGGCCGGGGTGGTCAGCTCGACGACGACCTGGGCGCCCGCGTCGGCGAGCGTCTCCAGCTTGTCGCCGCGGCCGAGCGCCGCGACCAGTTCCATGTCCTCGGCGGCCTCGACGGCCCGCACGGCCTCCGAACCGATGCGGCCCTTGGCTCCGAGGACCGCCACGCGCAGCTTGCTCATGCTCTTGTGAACTCTCTCTAGGAGACGGATTCGTGCAGGCGTGCCGCCTGCTTGTCCTTCAGCGGCCCTATGACGGACAGCGAGGGCCGCTGTCCGAGCACATCACGGGCGACCTCGCGGACCTCGTCCGGGGTGACGGACGCGATCCGGGCGAGCATGTCGTCCACCGACATCTGCGTGCCCCAGCACAGCTCGCTCTTGCCGATGCGGTTCATCAGCGCGCCGGTGTCCTCCAGGCCGAGGACCGTGGAGCCCGAGAGCTGGCCGATCGCGCGGGCGATCTCGTCGTCGGTAAGCCCGTCGGAGGCCACCTTGTCGAGCTCGTCGCGGCAGAGCTTCAGGACGTCGTGCACCTGGTTCGGGCGGCAGCCCGCGTACACCCCGAAGAGGCCGCAGTCGGCGAAGCCCGAGGTGTACGAGTACACGCTGTAGGCGAGGCCGCGCTTCTCCCTGACCTCCTGGAAGAGGCGGGAGGACATGCCGCCGCCGAGGGCCGTGTTCAGCACGCCCAGCGCCCAGCGGCGGTCGTCGGTGCGGGCCAGGCCCGGCATGCCGAGGACCACGTGGGCCTGCTCGGTCTTGCGGCCGAGGATCTCGACGGCGCCCGCGGTGCGGATCGTCCGCCGGCCGTCGCGCGGGGCGACGGGGACCGCGTCCGTACGGGACAGGGCGCCGGCCTTCTCGAAGGCGCGGCGGACCTGGCGTACGACGGTCGCGTGGTCGATGTTGCCCGCGGCGGCGACGACCAGGTGGGTCGGGTCGTAGTGCTTCTTGTAGAAGCGGGCGATCCGGCCCCGGTCGAGGGCGTTGATGGTGTCGACGGTGCCGAGGACCGGGCGGCCCAGCGGGGTGTCGCCGAACATGGTGTGCGCGAAGAGGTCGTGCACGACGTCGCCCGGGTCGTCCTCGGTCATCGCGATCTCTTCGAGGATGACACCGCGCTCGGCGTCGACGTCCTCGTCGAGGATCAGCGAGCCGGTCAGCATGTCGCAGACCACGTCGATCGCCAGCGGCAGGTCGGTGTCGAGGACCCGCGCGTAGTAGCAGGTGAACTCCTTCGCGGTGAAGGCGTTCATCTCACCGCCGACCGCGTCGAGCGCGGAGGAGATGTCGAGGGCGCTGCGCCGCTTGGTGCCCTTGAAGAGGAGGTGCTCCAGGTAGTGCGTGGCGCCGTTGAGCGTGGGCGTCTCGTCGCGGGAGCCGACGTGCGCCCAGATCCCGAAGGTGGCGGAGCGTACGGACGGCAGGGTCTCGGTGACGATCCGCAGGCCGCCGGGGAGGGTGGTGCGGCGGACCGTGCCGATGCCGTCCTTGCCCGGGAGAAGCGTTTGGGTACGGGCGACGGCCCGCCCCTCCGAAGAGGGGCGGGCCGTCGTCACGGAACTACGGGACGTCACTGGTCGGTGTCGTCCTTCGCGTCCTCGGCCGCAGCGTCCTCGTCCGCGATCACGGGGATCAGGGAGAGCTTGCCGCGCTGGTCGATCTCGGCGATCTCGACCTGGACCTTGGAGCCGACCGCGAGCACGTCCTCGACGTTCTCCACGCGCTTGCCACCGGCGAGCTTGCGGATCTGCGAGATGTGCAGCAGGCCGTCCTTGCCCGGGAGCAGGGACACGAACGCACCGAAGGTGGTGGTCTTGACGACCGTACCCAGGTAGCGCTCGCCGACCTCCGGCATGGTCGGGTTGGCGATGCCGTTGATCGTGGCGCGGGCGGCCTCGGCGGCCGGGCCGTCGGCGGCACCGATGTAGATGGTGCCGTCGTCCTCGATCGTGATGTCGGCGCCGGTGTCCTCCTGGATCTGGTTGATCATCTTGCCCTTGGGGCCGATGACCTCACCGATCTTGTCCACCGGGATCTTGACGGTGATGATGCGCGGCGCGTTCGGGGACATCTCGTCCGGAACGTCGATCGCCTCGTTCATCACGTCGAGGATATGCAGACGCGCGTCACGGGCCTGCTTCAGCGCGGCGGCCAGGACCGAGGCGGGGATGCCGTCGAGCTTGGTGTCGAGCTGGAGCGCGGTGACGAAGGTCTTCGTACCGGCGACCTTGAAGTCCATGTCGCCGAAGGCGTCCTCCGCACCGAGGATGTCGGTGAGGGCGACGTAGTGGGTCTTGCCGTCGATCTCCTCGGAGATCAGACCCATGGCGATACCGGCGACGGGGGCCTTCAGCGGCACACCGGCGTTCAGCAGCGACATGGTGGAGGCGCAGACCGAGCCCATGGACGTCGAGCCGTTGGAGCCGAGAGCCTCGGACACCTGGCGGATCGCGTACGGGAACTCCTCGCGGGTCGGCAGCACCGGCACGATGGCGCGCTCGGCGAGCGCGCCGTGGCCGATCTCGCGGCGCTTGGGCGAGCCCACGCGGCCGGTCTCACCGACGGAGTACGGCGGGAAGTTGTAGTTGTGCATGTAGCGCTTGCGGGTCACCGGGGAGAGGGTGTCCAGCTGCTGCTCCATGCGGAGCATGTTGAGGGTGGTGACGCCCAGGATCTGGGTCTCGCCACGCTCGAAGAGCGCCGAGCCGTGCACGCGCGGGATGGCCTCGACCTCGGCGGCGAGCGTACGGATGTCCGTGATGCCGCGGCCGTCGATGCGGACCTTGTCCTTGATGATCCGCTCGCGGACCAGCTTCTTGGTCAGCGCGCGGTACGCGCCGGAGATCTCCTTCTCGCGGCCCTCGAAGGCCGGGAGGAGCTTCTCGGCGGCGAGCTCCTTGACGCGGTCGAGCTCGGTCTCGCGCTCCTGCTTGCCGGCGATGGTGAGCGCCTGCGCGAGGTCGTTCTTGACGGCGGCGGTGAGCGCCTCCAGGACGTCGTCCTGGTAGTCGAGGAAGACCGGGAACTCGCCGGTGGGCTTGGCGGCCTTGGCGGCGAGGTCCGACTGGGCCTTGCAGAGGACCTTGATGAAGGGCTTCGCGGCCTCGAGACCGGCGGCGACGACCTCCTCGGTCGGCGCCTCGGCGCCGCCCTTGACGAGCTCGATCGTGCGCTCGGTGGCCTCGGCCTCGACCATCATGATCGCGACGTCGCCGTCCTCCAGGACGCGACCGGCGACGACCATGTCGAAGACTGCGTCCTCGAGCTCGGTGTGCGTCGGGAACGCGACCCACTGGCCGTTGATCAGCGCGACACGGGTGCCGCCGATCGGGCCGGAGAAGGGCAGGCCGGCCAGCTGCGTGGAGCAGGAGGCGGCGTTGATGGCGATCACGTCGTAGAGGTGATCGGGGTTGAGCGCCATGACCGTCTCGACGATCTGGATCTCGTTGCGCAGGCCCTTGGCGAAGGACGGGCGCAGCGGCCGGTCGATCAGGCGGCAGGTGAGGACGGCGTCCTCGGAGGGGCGGCCTTCCCGGCGGAAGAAGGAGCCGGGGATCTTGCCGGCCGCGTACATCCGCTCCTCGACGTCCACCGTGAGGGGGAAGAAGTCGAGCTGGTCCTTGGGCTTCTTGGACGCGGTGGTGGCCGAAAGGACCATCGTGTCGTCGTCCAGGTACGCCACGGCGGAGCCGGCGGCCTGCTTGGCCAGGCGGCCCGTCTCGAAGCGGATGGTGCGGGTGCCGAAGGTGCCGTTGTCGATGACGGCCTCGGCGTAGTGGGTCTCGTTCTCCACTAGCGGTTTCTCCTACGTGTTCGTCTTTTCGTCCGTCGGCCCGTGTGGCCGGGGACGGTGGTGGAGGAGAAGCGCGCCTTCGGATGCGGGCCGGTCTTCGATCGAAGCACCCGGGGATTCTTGGGGTCCGGGGGCCACTACCGAGGACCGGCGGCGTGCCGGCGGCTTCTCGCCCGTGATGTGTCGTTGTGCGACCAGACTAAGTGCCGGTCGGTACATCGCGCACGTACAGCAAAGGGAGCGGCCCCCTAAAAGTGGGAACCGCTCCCTTCACGGCGTACTTACTTCGCACCGCCGGCCGCACCGCGGCGGATGCCGAGGCGGTCGACCAGGGCACGGAAGCGCTGGATGTCCTTCTTGGCCAGGTACTGCAGCAGGCGGCGACGCTGGCCGACCAGGATCAGCAGACCACGACGGGAGTGGTGGTCGTGCTTGTGCTGCTTGAGGTGCTCGGTCAGGTCCGAGATGCGGCGGGAGAGCATCGCGACCTGGACCTCGGGGGAGCCGGTGTCGCCCTCCTTGGTGCCGAACTCGGCCATGATCTGCTTCTTCGTAGCGGCGTCGAGAGACACTCGGTACTCCTCTTGGTGTTCGTGCGCCCACGAGTGCCCCTGGTCTTGGTCTCAGGGGAGCTTCCGTGACTCGGAGGCGAAGGTCCGATGAGCGCAGCTCCCAGAGAATCCGGGTGCGCGTACACAAACGGCCGTCACACAGCGTACCAGGTGGCGGGAGGGGGCCAGGTCGGGGGCCTGGTGGGGACCGGCCTGGTGGGGCCCTGGCTACTTGCTCGTCAGGGAGCGGGCCGCCATGAAGACGTCCAGGACCGCGAGGCAGAGCGGGACGAGGGAGAGCAGGACGAAGCCCTCGGTCAGGTCGAGCAGGCGCCCCCAGAAGGGGGAGAGCCCCTTCCTGGGGATGATCAGCCCGATGGCGGTGACCAGGGCGGCGCCCACGGCGACGGCCGCGGTGAGCCAGATCGTACGGATGTCCAGGCCGCCGCGGTCGCCGTGGATCAGCAGGTCCTTCACCAGGTCGGCCGGCGGGTTCAGGGAGAGACCGAGGACGAGGAGCGCGATGGCGGCGATACCGGCGACCAGGGCGCAGGCGACCTGGGAGGTGTAGCGGAAGAGCCGGGCGCGCAGCAGCATCGCCAGGCCCGCGGCGAGGGCGAGGAGCTGGCCCCAGACGTTCCCGGCGAAGCCGAGGACGGCCGCGGAGCCGACGACGACGGCCGCGCAGCCGCCGACGAGGCCGAGGAGCATCTCGTGGCCGCGGCGGGCCTGCAGCGCGATCCGCTCGCCGTCGACGGCCTGGGCCTCCTCGGCGCCGCGGCCGGGCTCGGCGAGGAAGTCGTCGTCGGTGGCGCTGCGCGGGGAGGCGTAGCCGATGGGCAGCCGGGCGAAGCGGGCCGAGAGGCCGGGCAGGAAGGCGACCAGGCCGACGGCGACGGGGGCGCAGACGGCGGCGGTCCCGGTGGCGGAGGCTTCGGTGACGATCGCCAGGAAGGTGGCGGCGGTGCCGACGGTCGCCAGGAAGGTGGCCGCCACGAAGGGGGCGTCGCCACTGGGGGTGAGGGCGACGAGGGTGACGGAGGCGACCAGGACCGTCACGCAGCCGAGCAGGAACTGCAGCCGCCCGGGGCCCTGGCCGGCGTCGGGGCCGACGATGCCGGAGCCGGCGATGAGCAGCAGCGGCAGCGCGCCGAGCCCGAGGGCGATGGCGGTGGCACGGTCGGCGTAGACCCGGGCCCGGACCCCGGCGAAGGCGGTCAGCAGGACGCCCAGGGCGCCGGCGACCACGCCGGGGAGGCTGTGCATGTCGTGCCGGACCGGGTCGGCGAACCAGAGCACGAAGCCCATCAGGACGAGCAGGAGCACACCGCCGACGAGTCCGGCGCCGCGCAGCAGGTCGTCGCTCCACAGGTGGCGGTCGCGGGTGACGGCCGAGGCGACGGCGTCGGAGACGTCGTCGAAGACGGCGGGCGGCAGCGACTGCGCGAACGGGCGCAGCGAGAGGACCTCGCCGTCGAGGACCCGCTGGGCGACGAGCGTGCGGGCGCCGTCGAGGACGGTGCCGTCGCGGCGGACCAGGTGATAGCCGGTCGGGGTGCCGGCCGCCTGGGTCTGGCCGGTGAGCCGCAGGATCTCCGGGTAGACGTCGGCGACCGCGATGTCCTCGGGGAGCGCGACGTCGATACGGCTGTCCGGCGCCACGACGGTGACGCGGCAGAAGCCGGTCCCTGCGGTCGTACTCACGTCTCTGAACCCCCTGATTCGCGGTTGCGCACGGTGCGCGCGCCACCCTACCGGGGAGGGGCCGGAGTGCCTGCAAGTAGGATCGCGGTCTCGTGGGGGAGGCCGTCGCTCGGGGGCGCCGGTGCGGAACTCCCGCGCGAGGTCCGCCCGTAACGAGGGATTGATGCGCCGGTGAGCCAGATCGTCGTCAAACGCCCGCCGAGGTCCCTTCCTCCGGAAGTACCCAGTGAGGAACTGGTCCTGGAGGCTCCTCCCGAGCTTCCCCGAGGGCAGCAGGAGGGCATGCTGATGCAGCTCCTGCCGATGCTCGGCATGGGTTCTTCGGTGGTCTTCTTCTTCATGCCTGGAGCCCACCCGTTCATGCGGATCATGGGCATCCTGATGCTGGTCTCCACGGTCGGCATGGTCATCGCACAGCTCGTGCGGTTCCGCAGGGGTACGCAGGGGCAAATGGCGGATGTCCGGCGCGACTACCTCAAATACCTCGCGCAGACCCGGCGTACGGTCCGGCGCACGGCGCGCAGGCAGCGGGACGCCCAGCTCTATCTGCACCCCTCCCCCGAGCAGCTGTGGTCGGTCGTGGCCGAGGGCTCGCGGGTGTGGGAGCGCCGGGTGGGCGACAGCGACTTCGCGCAGGTGCGGATCGGGCTCGGTGCCCAGCAGTTGGCGACGCCGCTGGCCGCGCCGGACACGGCGCCGGTGGACGAGCTGGAGCCGCTGTGCGCGGGCGCGATGCAGCAGTTCCTGGCCGTGCACGGCTCGTTGGACGGGCTGCCGATGGCGGTCTCGATGCGGGCGTTCTACCACGTGACGGTCTCCGGTGAGCCGGAGGCGGCGCAGGCGGCGGCGCGCGCCCTGGTCTCGCAGCTGGTGACGCTGCACTCCCCCGACGACCTGATGCTCGCGGTGGTGGCGGCGCGAGGTGCGCAGGAGCGCTGGGACTGGACGAAGTGGCTGCCGCACACGCAGCTTCCGGGCCAGATCGACGGGGCGGGCACGCGGCGGCTCTTCGGCGACGACCTCGGTGAGCTGGAGTCGCTGGTCCGCGGGCGGCTCGACGGGCGGCCCCGGTTCAGCCGGGACAGCCAGCCGGTCCTGGACCAGCCGCACATGGTCGTGGTCCTCGACGGCGGGATGGTGCCGCCGGACTCGCTCCTGGCCGCTCCGGAGGGCCTGCAGGGCGTGACCATCGTCGAGGTCGTGCACGGTGAGCTGGACGAGCCGCGCGGCGGGCTCTCGGTGATCGTGCGGCCCGGGCGGCTGCGCCTGGAGTCGGGCGGCGGCTTCGCGTACGAGGGGGTGCCGGACGGGATCTCGCTGCCGGCCGCCGAGGCGCTGGCGCGGCAGCTGGCCCCGCTGCGGATGGGGGGCGGCGACGACGACGAACCGCTGCTCGCCAACCTGGACTTCACGGATCTGCTGAACCTCGGCGACGCGGCGTCGGTGGACGTGGCGCGGACCTGGCGGCCGCGGTCGGTGGCCGAGCGGCTGCGGGTGCCGATCGGGGTCGGCGAGGACGGCCAGCCGATCATGCTCGACCTGAAGGAGGCGGCGCAGGAGGGCATGGGGCCGCACGGTCTGTGCGTGGGCGCGACCGGTTCCGGCAAGTCGGAGCTGCTGCGCACGCTCGTGCTCGGTCTCGCGGTGACGCACTCGTCGGAGACGCTGAACTTCGTCCTCGCGGACTTCAAGGGCGGCGCGACGTTCGCGGGCATGTCCCAGATGCCGCACGTGGCGGCCGTCATCACCAACCTCGCCGACGACCTCACGCTCGTCGACCGCATGGGCGACGCGATCCGCGGCGAGCTGCAGCGCCGCCAGGAGCTGCTGCGCTCCGCGGGCAACTACGCCAACATCCACGACTACGAGAAGGCCCGGGCGGCCGGTGCGCCGCTGGAGCCGCTGGCCTCGCTGGTCCTGGTCATCGACGAGTTCTCCGAACTGCTGACGGCGAAGCCGGACTTCATCGACATGTTCATCCAGATCGGCCGGATCGGCCGTTCGCTGGGCGTGCATCTGCTGCTGGCCTCGCAGCGCCTGGAGGAGGGCAAGCTCCGGGGCCTGGACACCTACCTCTCGTACCGGATCGGTCTGCGGACGTTCTCGGCGGCCGAGTCGCGTACGGCGATCGGCGTGCCGGACGCGTACCACCTGCCGTCGGTGCCGGGTTCGGGCTACCTGAAGTTCGGCACGGACGAGATGACCCGCTTCAAGGCCGCGTACGTCTCGGGGACGTACCGGACGGGCGGGCCGCGTCTCGAGGCGGGGTCGCTGCCGATCGAGCGGCGCCCCGCGGTCTTCACGGCCACTCCGGTGCCGGTGGTGTACGCGGCGCCCGACCCGGCCTATCTGGCGGCGCGGCGCGAGGAGGAGGACGAGGCGCTCGCGGACACCGTCCTCGACGTGATCGTGCGCCGTCTGGAGGGGCAGGGCGTGCCCGCGCACCAGGTGTGGCTGCCGCCGCTCGACCAGGCGCCCTCGCTCGACCAGCTGCTCCCGGGGCTCGCGCCGACCGCGCACCGCGGTCTCACGGCGACCGAGTACACCCGCCCCGGCGGTCTCACGGTGCCGCTCGGCCTGATCGACAAGCCCTTCGAGCAGCGGCGCGAGGTGCTGTACCGGGACTTCTCCGGCGCGGCGGGCCACATGATGGTGGTCGGCGGTCCGCAGTCCGGCAAGTCGACGCTGATGCGGACGCTGATCTCGTCGTTCGCGCTCACCCACACGCCGGCCGAGGTGCAGTTCTACGCCCTGGACTTCGGTGGTGGCGGTCTGGCGTCACTGGCCGAACTGCCGCACGTCGGCGGGGTGGCGTCCCGGCTCGACCCCGAGCGGGTACGGCGTACGGTCGCGGAGGTCCTCGGCGTACTGAACCGGCGCGAGGAGTTCTTCCGGGCGCACTCCATCGACTCGATCGCCACCTACCGGCGCAAGCGGGCCGCGGGTGAACTGCCGGGCGAGCCCTGGGGCGACGTGTTCCTGGTCATCGACGGCTGGGGCGGTTTCCGCAACGAGTACGACCTGCTGGAGGGGATCGTCTCCGACATCGCGGCGCGCGGTCTCGGCTACGGCATCCACGTGGTCATCACGGCCGCCCGGTACATGGAGGTCCGTGCGGCGATCAAGGACCAGATGCTGAGCCGTCTGGAGCTGCGCCTCGGTGACGTGATGGACTCGGAGTTCGACCGGAAGGTGGCGGCGAACGTCCCGACGGGGGTGCCCGGCCGCGGTCAGGTGCCGGAGAAGCTCCACTTCATGACCGCGCTGCCGCGGATCGACGGCTCCGGCTCCTCGGACGACCTGTCTGCGGGGACGGAGGCCTTCGTCGCGGCCGTACGGGGTTCCTGGACCGGCCCGGTGGCGCCGGCGGTCCGGCTGCTGCCGCACAAGCTGCCGGCCGACCAGCTGCCGAAGGGCTTCGAGTTCCCGCAGCACGGCCTGGCGATCGGCATCGACGAGACGCGCCTGGAGCCCGTCTTCGTCAACTTCGACACCGACCCGTTCTTCCTGATCTTCGGCGAGAGCGAGTCCGGCAAGACGAACCTGCTGCGGCTCATCGCCAAGCAGATCGCGGAGCGGTACTCCCCCGACGAGGCCAAGCTCGTCGTGGGCGACTACCGGCGGGCGCTGCTCGGCAGCCTCCCGGAGGAGCACCTGCTGGAGTACGCGCCGATGGCGAGCTCGATGCAGATGCACATGGAGGCGCTGGCCGGCGTCTTCGCGCGGCGCCAGCCGCCGCAGGACGTGACCCCGCAGCAGTTGCGGGACCGCAGCTGGTGGTCGGGGCCGCAGGTCTTCATCATCGTCGACGACTACGACCTCGTGGCCACGAGCGCCGGCAACCCGCTGGCCGCGCTGGCGGAGTACCTGCCGTTCGCCCGGGACACCGGCGTCCGCTTCATCATCGCGCGCAACAGCGCCGGCGCCTCGCGCTCGATGTACGAGCCGTTCATGCAGCGCATCAAGGAGCTGGGCGCGCAGGGCGTGGTCCTCTCCGGCGACCCGCAGGAGGGCGACCTGCTCGGCAGCGCCCGCCCGCGGCCGATGCCGCCGGGGCGGGGCTACTTCGTGGGGCGTCGGGGCGGGTCGGCGCTGGTGCAGACGGGGCGGTTGACGGAGAGATGAGAGCCGTGGAGCGACCGGCGATGTCGTTGCCGGTGGCGTCGCCGCCCGTGACGTCTTTGCCGGTGAGCCTTGGCGGTGAGGCCTTGCCGGTGAGCCTCGCCGGTGACGCATCGCCGGTAAGCATCGCCGGTGACGCCTTGCCGGTGAGCCTTGCCGGTGAGGCCTTGCCGGTGGACGTGAACACTTCAGCACTGCAAATATCGACCTGATCCAGCGAGGGGGAATCAATGTCTTTCAACGACGAGTGGGCCCAGGCCAAGAACACCGCGATCGCGAATCAGTCGGCGGACATGCGCCTCAACCAGCTCCCCGCGGACGGGGGCGGCGGCACGGGTCCCGCCGATCTGGCGACCACGCCCGCGAAGAAGAAGCAGGCCGCGAACAGCATCGAGAACCACATCCAGCCGGACCTGAAGTCGGCCGCCGACGCGGCCGACGAGTCCACGAGCGGCGCGGTCGCCGGGTTCAAGGGCTGGGAGACGGCCGCCGGCCTGAAGAAGGCGCACGAGCACTGGGACAGCCAGGTGAAGCGGCTGAACGCGCGCCTCGAATCGGAGAAGACCGCGCTCCGGGGCGCGTCGTCGCTGTTCCAGAGCAACGACATCGTCACGGGGAACGGCCTCGTGGCGCAGTCGAAGGTCTCGGGACTCTAGGGGGAAACGCGATGCCGACGTACGAAGAGATCATGCAGACCGACCTCGGCAAGCTGAGCACCGCCGCCGACGGCTGGAAGTCCATGGCGGAGAAGTTCAAGAAGGTCGAGGACCTGTACGAGAAGGACGTCCAGAAGGTCGCGTCGGGCGGCCCGCTGTGGACCGGTCAAGCCCAGCAGGTCGGCATGACCAACTTCGGGATCACCCGGGGTGAGCTCGACGCCGCGCAGAAGGAAGCGAAGGCGATGGAGTCGCTGCTGCGGGACGCCCACAGCACGCTCACGGAGCTCAAGGGCCGGGTGACGACCGCGGTGAAGGAGGCGGTCGACGCGGGCATGAAGGTCTCCGAGTCCGGTGTCGCGAGCTACGACTTCAGCAAGGTCTCCGAGAAGGAGGCCTACACGATCCGGCACGACCCTGATCTGCGGTCGGTGGAGCAGTCGTACACGAAGAAGATCAACGACGCGGTCAACGCGGTCAACGAGTTCGACAAGGACGTCAAGACCGCACTCCTGAACGCCTCGGGCGCGGACGGCACGGCGCCGCTGGGCTTCAACTCCAAGCCGGTCGGCGACGTGGAGGCCGTGGAGGCGCTGGCCCTCTCGGAGAAGGTGCGCAACGGCGACGCCTCGAAGAAGGAGCTGGAGCAGTACCGCGAGATCCTGGAGAAGAACTCCAAGGACAAGCACTTCAGCGAGGCGTACCTGCACGCGCTGGGCGCCAAGGACACGCTGAAGATCGCCGACGAGATGAACCTGGCGGCGAACGAGCGGGGCATCTCGGACGCCGACAAGAAGCTCTACAACTCGATCAACGCGGGCCTCGCGGACACGATCGCCTCGGGCACGAAGGACCCGAACGGGTACGCGTACCGGCCGTTCGTGGATGGGCTGAAGAGCCTGGGCGACAAGGACGTCACAGGCGGCCAGGTCCCGACCCAGGGCTACCAGGTCCTCGTCACCCTGATGAATCAGGGGAACCCGGACGGCTACGGCAAGGAGTTCCTCAACGAGCTCGGTCACGACATGATCGAGATCGAGAAGAAGGACCCCGACAACTGGCTGCACTTCAACGACGTCAAGCGCCCCAATGTCGCCAACGACCCGTTGGACGGCCTGCTCAACATCATGAGCAAGGACCCCGCGGACGCGCAGTACTTCCTCGACCCCAAGGCTCCCGGGAACGAGAACGAACACCTGAAGTTCCTTCTCACGGAGCGCGAGTGGCCGAAGGAGGGGTTGAACAACATCTACGGACCTCCCCAGTTCATGGACGACCCCTCCAAGGCCACGGGCCTCGGCAACGCCATCCAGGCGGCGGCCACGGGTCACGAGCCGGGCGAGAAGCCGGGTCCGGTCGGTGCACACACCGAGGGGCAGGCGCGGGTGATGCACCACTCTGTCCAGTACCTCGACTCCAAGCTGGACGAGGGCAAGTTCCCGGAAGACCTGACCAACCTCCAGAAGCCGATGGCGCACGCCCTCGCGGACTACGTGAACGACACCCACGTGATCCTCAACGGCGAGAACGACGCCTACGGCCTGAGCAAGGGCAAGGAGACCAGCTTCGGGACCGGCGACGACGCCCACATGGCCGTGTCGCAGGGAAGCCTCGTACGCGTCATGCGAGGAGTGGCCGAGGACGGGGACTCCTTCGCTCTCATCTATGAGGCGGAACGCGCGTACTCCGCCAAACAGCTCGCCGAAGCCCCTGCGTTCGACGGTAACGCGACGCACGGTCAGAGTGCCGACTGGGACCACCGGGCGAAGCATGTCGGCGGTGCGCTGGGTGCCCTCAACGGGATCGGCGCCGACGTGTACATCGACAAGAGGGACGACAAGATCGAGTGGGCGGAAAGGACGGCCGAGTACTCGGCGAACGGCGTCAACAGCGTCGTCGGCGAGATTCCGTTCGCGGGCTCGGCCGCCGGTGCCATTGTCGACACCGCCAAGTACGAGTGGGTCGAGGACATCAAGAAGGCGGCCGAGGAGGAGGCGAAGAAGAATTCCAGCGACAACTACACGGCAGGCAAGGACGGCACGACCGACCTGGTGAACGCTTGGGGGAAGCAGGAAGGAATTTACGACAATGGTCCGCACAAATCGGCGAGGGACGCCGCGACGGGTGGCTACGAGGACGGACGCAGTGCTGCGGCGGCTCACCTGGGGAACTGACCGCGCCGGGGCGCTCTCTCGCTCCGGGGCCGCCGTTGCGCTCGCGCTGCTCGCGGTCTCCTGCAGCTCCGGGGACTCCGGCTCACAGGTCGAGGGTCTGTGCGGCCAACCGGCCGAATCTGCCGCTGGGAAGTCGCTGCGCGATGTCCTCGGGACGGACGACTTCACGGCCGAGGCCACCATGTCGGACGACCGTTTCGCGGAGAAGTTCAAGAAGGACCTCAAGGAATGGCAGGGCGGCCCGAACTCGACCTCGCCCTTCTTCCTGTGCAAGTACCTGCCTGATGACAGTGGCGAGCGGGTCCTTCTCAGCTTCGCGTGGTCCCCCGCCGAGCAGCCCCAGAAGACGCGTACGGGGGGCGGCACGGTCTACGACGTGAGCGGCGCCACCGGGTCGCCCGGCCATCTGGCCGCGGAACTCTTCACACCGTGCACGCTGGGTGGAGAGCTGAGCGAGCCGTCGCAGAAGGCTGTCCTCCGTGCCGATGCCACGCTCACGGTCGATCGCGGAAGGACCGTGGACCAGCAGCGGCAGGAGACCGAGCTCTCCTTCCTCTATCTGATGACCCGTGAAGCCACAGAGGTCCTGGGATGCGAGAACAAGCCCTTGACCAAGGACCCCATCGTAAAGCCCCTCACCGAAAGCACCCCGTGATGATCCGTACGAAGTACACAGCCCTGGGCGCCGTGAGCGTCGCTCTCCTCACCACGCTCGTCGGGTGCGGGGGCGGCAGCGGGGCTGACGCCGGGGCCTCGCTGAGCGTGGACCGGGTGATCGAGCTCGCCGACGGGGTCGGGAAGGACGGAGCCGACACGTGCCCGATCGGGTACGACGCCGGGGAGGCGGCCGAGGCGGCGAAGGTCGGCGAGGGGATCAAGGCCGGAGCGGCGGGGGCCGAGGCCGGCGAGCCGACGGCGACCGCCGAGGGCGGGAGGACGACGGATCCGCAGTCGGGGTGGGCGGGTAAGCCGGGTGGGCTCATCTCCTGCTCGTACCACGTGGGCGGTGAGGGCCTGACGCTCCTCACAGTCGGTACGGAAGCGGGGAGCGCGACCAACTTCCTCCTGCCCACCGCCCAGAACGCGGGCGACATGTCCGTCGAGGACGTCACGGTCTTCGGCACGAAGGCCGCCGACGCGAAGCCCGGCGAGCCCGTGGCGAGCAAGGGCGGGAACGTGGTGATCGTCCGGCTCGACTCCGGCGGCAAGGGTGAGGTCGCCCTGCTGGTGACCGTGGGCGAGAACGACAAAAGCGCGCTGAAGCCCGACCAGGTCCTGGAGCTGGCCCGGACCTTCGCCTCACAGGCGAAGTGAATCTGACGGTTCCGTCTGACAGGGAGCCGTCCGGCCCCGATCATTGAGCTGCGACGACGTTCCACCCGCACTAAGGAGCAGAGACTGATGGGCACTCAGCAGGAGAAGGACGAGCTGTACGCGCTCGACATCAGCGACGTCGAGTGGCAGGGCGCCCCCGGCACGAGCCCCGACGAGGAGCGTGTGGAGATCGCCCACCTGCCGGGCGGCGCCGTGGCGATGCGCTCGTCCCTCGACCCGGACACCGTGCTGCGGTACACGGAGGCGGAGTGGACGGCGTTCGTCCTGGGCGCCAAGGACGGCGAGTTCGACCTCACGTAGGGCGCGGTCGGTCGGATGGCGGAAGGGGCCCGTTCCTGGTGGAACGGGCCCCTTCGCGTACGGCCGGCGTGGCAGAGGATCGAGCCTCAGAATCCCTCGGTGAACAGGCGCGAGGCCTTGATGTCCGTACCGCGGTAGCTGTCCTTGCCCTGCTCGATCTGCTTGGCGACCAGCTCGAGCCGGTCCCGCATGTCGGTGGCGCGCTTCTTGTACTTGCCCTGGAGGGTCACGTACTCCGCGTGGGCCTCACCGTCCCAGGTGTCGGTGACGACCCGGAGGGCGGCGTTCATCTCTTCGAGGTCCTTGATGATGTTCGAGGAGACGACCCGGAGGCGGTTCGCCATCTCCTGGACGCTCTCGTACCGGACCTTGGTGTTCTGGTCGATGCCGGACATCGTGCTCTCCTCGGGCTCAGATGTTGTTCAGCGCGGAGTTGTTGGCCTTGAGGGTCTGGTACACCTCGAAGTCGTTCGCCGCGCTCAGGTTCTTGGTCTCGTTGACCGCCGTGAGCAGCACGTTGAGCAGGCGGCGGATGGTGTCGTGGTCCTCGTTGAGAAGCGACTGCGCCGTCTTGAATCCGGCGGCACCGGCACCCGTCCAGCCCGCGTGGACCGTTTCGAGGATGTTGGCCATCTCGCGGGCCTGCTTGGAGACCTCTTCACCGGTCTGCATGATCTTGTTCTTGGCCTGGGTTACCGGATCCTCGGCAAGCCCGAACCCACCTGCGGGGCTGGTCATGTGACGCTCCTCGTTGTCGGGAAGTGCTCGTGCTCGTTGCGCGTACGCGTAGCTCAGCTCTGGCTACGCTCTCCTGTTGCGTCTGCCTGCCGCCACGACGACGCCGATGACGACGGCGACGACCGCGATGGCACTCACGGCGATGCCCCAGAGCGGGAATCCGCCCTCGACGGGCCGGGCCGCGGACTCAGGCTTCTTGGTTTCCTGGTCCGGCCCGTTGGTGCCGCTTGCCCCCGTGCTGTCAGGAGAGGGGGAAGTCTGAGGTGTGGGCGACTGCGAGGCACCCTGCTGCTGCTTCTGCGCGGCGAGCAGCGGGTTGACGTTCGGGTCGCCCGGGTTGCCCTTGCCCTCCAGGAGGACCTGGGCGGGCCGGATGGAGCCGTACCCGATGTACTTGCTCGGCACCTCACCGACGTGCCCGGCGGTCTCCATCATGACCCTCAGGACCTGGTTGGCGGTCCAGTCGGGGTGCGCGGACCAGATGAGGGCGGCGGTGCCGGAGGCGATGGCGGTGGCGTGGCTTGTGCCCTCGAAGGCGCAGTACCGGGTCTTGTCGTTGGAACAGCGGCCCGGCATTTCGACGCCGGGGGCAGCGAGAGCCAGGTGGGAACCGTAGTCGGAAAAACTGGCGACCTTTCCCTTCGTGTCCAGCGCTCCGATGGTGATCACACCAGGGAGGGTCGAAGGGTAGTCGCGGAAGGACTCACTGCCGGTGTTACCGGATGCCGCAAAGATCAGCGCACCCTTCCCAAGCGCATAGTCCACAGCGGCCTGCCATTGAGCGATCTCTTCCCCGCTGGCCGGTCCGCCGCCAGAGATGCTGATCACTCTCGCGCCGTTGTCCACGGCATACCGGACCCCCTTGATCAGGGGGCCGGGGCCGAACGACGCGAAGTCGCCCGTCTTGACCGGAAGAATCCTCGCGCCCGGGGCGATGCCCTTGACGCCACCATCGGCACCGCTGCCCGCGACCGCGATGGCCATGTTGGTTCCGTGGCGCTCGTCGTCCTTTTCATCGACGCGGCCCGGCCCTCCTCCCGCATCGGAGAAGTTGTGCCCAGGCAGCACCTTGCCACGCAGCTCTGAGACCGTGGAGTCCACGCCCGTGTCGAGCACGGCTACCGTGACGCCCTTGCCCGTGGCCACCTTCCACAGCTCGTCCGCCCTCATCGCGTCCAAATACCACTGACGCTCACGCATATCGTCCGCCTGCGCCGGGGCAGCGACGGTCCACGTCGCTACGACGGCGACCAATGCGCCGAGCAGACCGACCGCACGGCGACGAGCGGGGCGAGCAAGCAGGGACATGAACGAACGACTCCTAGTCGATGACGGGCGGGACGATCTGACGCTGGCCGGCAGCCCACGTCTCCTCGTCCTCGGTCAGATAGTCAGGACGGGAACGGTTCGTACGGTGCTCGTCCTCGCCGCGCTCGGTCGAGACCGGGCGGACCAGGCCGGTGCCACCAGGGGTGAAGGCACGGCCGCCGGACCCGGTGGGATTCCCGACCGTTCCACCCTGCTGCATGGCCAGCCGTCGGCCCGCCGCACCGCCCGTGCTACCGCCCGGCGCACCGTGCATTCCGGCGCCGGGCCCGTGCATTCCCGCCCCGCCACGACCGTACTGTCCGGCGCGCTCCTCGCCGATCACGGGGCCCATCGGAAGCCGAGGCGCGTGACCGGGCATGCCCGTCCGGCCGGGCACTTGACGGCCGCCGGTGATGCCCTCCGCCCGGGGTGGGATGCCAAGAGGGCTGGGACCCTTCAAACCACCGTTCGCGGGGCTCGGAAGCCCTGGGTTGGCACGATGCGGACCCACCGTCGGCTGGGGCCCGATCGGCGGAGCCAGGGGCGGCAACGGTGGAGTGTGCGGGCCAACCGTCGTGGGCGGCGTGGTCGGCGGCTGAGCAGGGGTACGGGGCGGAGCCTCCGGTGTGATGGTCACGGAATCGAGGTTCGTGTTCACCTCGTTCTCCGGTCGCTTCGTCGCAGCCGGAGGGAGCGTCACGTCTACGGTCGGGCGGTCCGGGGTCGCGGCGTCGGGGGTCCGAAGAGACGAGGTTTCGCCGCTGGTCGAACCGGTCCTGGAGGAAGTCCCGTACGTGTTCGGGCCATTGCCGCTCCCCGTCCCGTACTCGCGCTCTCCCAGATCGCGATTACCCGAAAGCGGCTTGAACTCCGGCTCTCGCTCCGCCGCCATCCGCTCCCGCGTCGCGTCGTAGTACGACGACAGCCTCTCCAGCTGGTGGATCGCCTCCTGGAGCTTCGGGCCCGTCTCCGACTCGATGCGGGCCTTCTCCTTCTCCGGGTCCGCGAAGCACATGCCCGCCGGCTTCGGGACCGCGGCCTTCGCCTCGGAGAGGGCCTGGCCCGCGCGTTGCATCTCGTCGGCCACGACCTTGGTGAAGTCGCCGAGGACCAGGGTCTCGGAGACCATGCCGGAACCCCAGGTGCGGAAGGCGTTGCCGCCCTCGCCCTCCCACTGGACGCGGCCGACGTACAGACGAAGGTCGGCGGCGATCTCCAGGATCTTCGGTACCGCCGCCGCCAGCGCCGAGCCGGTGGTGGTGATTTCCTCCGGCTTGGCGGACGCGATCATCGCGTACAGGGCGTCCAGGGACTTCCCCTCGAACTCTCCTGCCATCTCTTCCTACCCCCGCTTTAGCTGAATCCGCCGGAATCGCCGGTGTCGCCCGTGTCCTTGGCAGGCTGTTCGGGCTTGTCACGCCCGCCATCACCGTGACGCTCTTCGTACTCTTCCTTGGTCCGCTTCAGGATCGCCGCGTACCGCTCGCGCTCCTCCTCGTCCACGCCCGCGTAGCCCTTGTCGGCGATCGTGGCCGCCAGGCCCATGCCCTCGATCGTCTCGCCGAAGGTTCTTGTGAGCTCTTCGAGTCGGGTGCGTACCTTTTCGTACGCGCTGTGCAGTTCCGTCGCTGCCGTGAACCCGGTGCCGTACGACGCGGCCGTGACCTTCTGCTCGCCGATCTTCGTGTGCTCGGCCGGCGAGCCCTGCAGTTCCTCGACGAGCTTCTGCATGCGTGCGTAGAAGCTCTGGAGAGTCACCTCTCCGACTTCCAGCCCCTTGTTGCCGCCCCCGCCCGGCCCCGTCATCTCAGTGCCCCCTCGTCAGGCTCATGAACTCGTTCACCACTCTAGCCATTTGGTACGACAGTTCCAATTGCAAAGCTGGTTCGTCGACGCGGCTCATTCGGCCGGTGTCCGGGTCCGGCGCCGGCTGTCTCTGATGACCGTCGCCGTGCCCGCGACGACGGCGACCAGGACCGCGCCGACGCCCAGGGCGTACGTGCCGATGCGCTCCGCCCGTTCCTGGGAGGTCTCCGTGAGCGCCAGGTGGGCCGGTTCCGGGGCCGGGGGTCTGGGTGGGGCCGGGTCGGGGACGGGGGCCGTCGGGGCCGGGTCGGGGGCGTCGGACAGGGCCCGCACCGGGTCGACCACGCCCCAGCCCACGTGGTTGTCGCGGCCGTTGACGGACCGTACCGCCGTCTGCTCGATACGGGCCACGATCTGGGCCGGGGTCCACTTCGGGTGCTTGGCGCGCAGGAGCGCGGCGACGCCCGAGACGTACGGGGCCGAGAAGCTGGTGCCGTTGTCGACGCACTGGCCGCCGCCGGGCACCGTGGAGACCATGTCGACGCCCGGGGCCGCTACGCCCACGAACGTGCCGGACTGGGAGAACTCCGCCCGTTCGTTGTTGCGGTCCGAGGACGCCACCGCGAGGACGCCCGGGAACGCAGCCGGGTAGGTGTTCTTGAGCTTGCCGTCCATGCCGTCGTTCCCGGCCGAGGCGACCACCACGACGTTCTCCGCCAGGGCTCGGGCCACCGCCCTGCCCATCGCGGAGTCCTCGCTCAGGGCCTGGGTGGTGTCCTGGGAGATGTTGATGACGTCGGCGCCCTTGTCGACCGCGTGGTCGATCGCCAGGGCCATGGTGTCCGACTTGCCGCTGTTCTTCTCGTCGTTCTGGCGGATCGGGATGATGGTCGCCTCGGGCGCCAGGCCGACGAAACCCGTGCCGGCCCGAGGGCGCGCGGCGATGATGCCCGCCACCTTCGTGCCGTGTCCGACCTCGTCGACCGTGCCGTCCGTCCTGCCCCGCTGGGAATCGTCCGCGCCGCCCGGGTTGTCCTTGTCCGGCTTCAGGTAGTCCTTGCCGGACTTGGCGTCCACCGCCGACGTGAGCTGCGGGTTGACGTCGTCGACGCCGGTGTCGATGACCGCGACCCGTACGCCCTTCCCCTTGGTGTCCTGCCAGAGCTCGTCGAGCAGGACCCGCTGGAGCGACCAGGGGATGCCCTCGATCTGCTTCTTCATCGGGAACGTGCACTCGCCGCTGCCGTCGAGGGCGAAAGAAGGCTGCGCGGCCGACGCCGGCGGCGCCGCCAGCAGCGCCGTCAGCGTCGTCGCCGTGAGCCAGGAGAGTTTCCGGGTCGTCGTCGTCATCCGGCGCCCCCTACGAACCCTGCGGCTGACGCGCGCTGTTGGTGTCCAGCCTCGGGCCCTTCGACAGGAACTCCGACCAGGCGATCGGCACGAGGACCGGGGTGACCTTCTCGTAGCCGAGACGGGTCTGCGCCTCGCTCGGTTCCGGGCGGCCGTCCGTCGGCTGCTTGGTGCCGTCGCCGCTGCCGATGTCGGAGCGGGCGGCGTCGCTGTCGCCGTTCGCCTGGACCGCGTACCGCAGGCCGGTGTCCGTGACCAGGAAGAGCGAGCCGTCGGGCTTGGTCTGGTTGCCCTGGACCTGGGTGTAGAGCAGGCCGCTGCCCGGGGTGACGTACGTGCTGGTGCCGCCGGCCGTGATCTCGGCCGGGTACTTCGTACCGGCCCAGGTGGTGAGGGTCGTGGCGCCCTTGTCGTCGACGCTGTTGAGGACGCTGCAGATCGTGTCCCGGGCACCGGATCCCGTCTCGGCGTTGATCTGCTGCGACTTGCGGGTCGGCCAGCGGTACTGGGTGCCGAAGGTCGTGGCGTCCGGGGTGAAGGAGGCCGCGTCGACGGTGGTCACCCGGCCGTCCATGTCGAGCGGGTCGGTCTGCGGGGAGTTGATGAGCAGCCAGGCCGTGAACTCGGAGACCGGCTGGACCTTGCCCGGCAGGACGACGTAGTGCTGCGGCCCGGAGCCGGTCTGCGCCAGCAGGACCATGCCGACCCGGTCCTCGGTCTGGCTGAGGCCTCCGCCGACCCCGGCGGGCGCGCCCACCCGGCCCGGGATCTGCGGGAACGCGATGGGGCTGCCGGTGTGCAGGGTGGCCAGCCAGTCGTCGGTGACCTGCTGCGGCTCCTTCTGGAGGCCGACCAGGGCGGTGGTGAGTCCGGCGGACTCGTCGGGCGCTCCGGGGATCAGGTACTTCGTACCCCGGTGGTCGACGAGGTAGCGGGCGCTGCCCTTCTGCCCCTTGACGTACATGACCTGGCCGTCCTTCAGCTGCCCCGCGCCCTCGGTGCGGCTGAAGTCCCGCTGCGCGAAGACGAACGTGGCCTTCTGGACGCTGCTCCCCTTGCCACCGCCCGGCTGTTCGCACACGGCCCACCGCTTGGCGGTGCCGGCGTCGCCCGGGGAGGGGAGCCGGTCGGGGGCGTAGGGGATGCCCAGGATCGGGCCGCGGGGCGGGGTGCCGCCGTCGAGGACCTCGTCGGCGACCTGGATGACCGAGAAGGACTGGGGGGTGAGGAGGAGGCGCGCGGAGGCGAGGTTGAGGACCGGGTGGAGCAGGGTCTTGCTGTCCTTGCCCGTGCCGGTGGTGAGCACCACGTACCGCGTGGTCGACTGCTTGCCGACGATCACCTTCGTGCCGGGCTTGTCCCAGCCCTTGGGGGCCTTGGGGCTGAACATGCCCCACGCTCCGAAACCGGCCAGCACCAGCGCGCCGACGATGAGTCCGGGCACGACCGCGCGCAACGGCCTCGGCGCCCCTTCCTCCGTACCGGAGGGAGAAGGTTGGAGGAATGCGGCCACCGTGCGCTTCTTCGCAAAGGTGTACGCGTTGAGCTCATCCCGCCGTGATGCCATGAGTCCCCAATTTCCGTCAGGCACAGTCTCCGCCGGCGCCTTCACGGGTTCTCCACACCCAGGCTCCGGCTGTCGGACCGGCCCCCTACTATGCCTGCTGTCTCCTGGCACCCGGGGGGCGGGTAGGGTGATCCGGCCGCCAAAGCACGGGCGAGCGAGGGCGATCGGGACGTATTTGGGGGGATTCTCGATGATGGCATCCGCGACGCGGACGCGACCGCGGACCGCGGCGCCCGTCTCCTCGTCCCGTTCCGCACCCTCCCCCGCCCCCCATGCACCGTCCGCCGTCTCGCCGCGCCTTCAGGCGCGCCCCGGACACTTCGGATCATTCCGATTGCAACAACTCGTCCTGATCGAGGGCGCGGTCGCCCTGCTGCTCGTGGCGTGGGTCGTCGAGCCGATGCTGCTGGTCCCGGCCGGGCTCCTCGCGGCCGTGCTCGTGCTGCTCGCGGTGGTGCGCAGGCACCGCCGCTCGATGCCCGAGTGGCTCGGGACGTTCCTGACCCTGCGGGCGCGCACGCGCCGCGCCGCCTCCTTCCTCGTGCCGGAGGGTACGGAGCCGGGGCTCGCCCCGGTCGTGGAGTGCGATCCGGCGCTGCGCACCTCCACGTACAGCGACCGCGACCGCCGTCCGGTCGGGATGGTCGGCGACGGTACGTTCCTCACGGTCGTCGTGCGGGTCGACGCGGAGGCCACGGCGCTGCGCCCGGACCGCGCGGCGCGGCCGCTGCCGGTCGGGCTCCTCAGTGACGTGCTCGAGGTGGACGGGATCCGTCTGGAATCCGCGCAGATCGTGCAGCACACCCAGCCCGCGCCCGCCCCGCATCTCCCCGCGCAGTCGATGGCCGCGCGCAACTACGGCCCGCTGCAGGCGCAGACGGGTTCTCCGGCGGTACGGGTGACCTGGGTGGCCCTGAAGCTCGACCCGGAGCTGTGCCCGGAGGCGGTCGCCGCGCGCGGTGGCGGCCTGGTGGGCGCGCAGAAGTGTGTGGTGCGGTCGGCGGACCAGCTGGCGAGCCGGCTGGCCGGTGCCGGGTTCCGGGCGACCGTGCTCACGGAGCAGGAGCTGACCGCCGCGCTCGCCACCTCGACCTGCGCGAGCCCGGCCGCGATCACGCAGGCCGGACGCGGGCAGGCGCAGGCTCGGCGGACTCTGGAGACCGCGCGGACCTGGCGGGTCGACGACCGCCGGCACACGACGTACTGGGTGGGGCGCTGGCCGCACCTCGGCGGCGCGGGCGGACCTGGCGCGTCGATGCCGCAGTTGATCGCGCTGCTGACCTCGCTCCCCGCGCTCGCGACGACGTTCAGCCTGACCCTGAGCGGCGGCGACCGCCAGGAGGTGACGGTGGCCGGGCACGTACGGATCACCGGGCGCAGCGACGAGGAGCTGGTGGCCGCGCGGCACGAACTGGAGCGTGCGGCACGCGGGGTGAAGACGGGTCTGGTGCGGCTCGACCGTGAACAGGTGCCGGGCATGCTGGCCTCGCTGCCGCTGGGGGGTGCGCGCTGATGTCCTTCTCCGGTAATCACAACCCTGGCGCCGGCCCCGGCCCGACTCCGAGCCCGAGCGCGCAGCATCAGGGGCAGCCGCAGCCCGGTTTCACCCCCGTTCCCGTCCCCGCTCCCGTCCCCGCTCCCGTCCCCGTTCAGGGCGGGCCGGGTGGGCCGGGTGGGCCCGCCGGTGACGGCCGCCGTGGCGGCGGTTCGCGTGAGCGGTCCGCAGGCAGGTCCCGTCGTGATACGGGGCGGAGCGCACGGCCCCGGTTCGGTTTCGGGCTGATCGGTCCGCGCCGCGACCGGCACTCCGTCCCGCTGGACCAGCTCGGCGCGCTGAGCGTGCCTGTCGGGGACGACGGCATGGTCGTCGGCGTGGACGCCGAGGGGCGGCCCGCCGTCCTGGGCATCAACCGGCCCACTCCGTACGACGTGACCCTCATCGGCGGCCTGTGGACCGCCCAGGTGATGGCGTTGCGGGCGGCCGCGACGGGCGCGCGGGTCGCCGTGGAGACCGGCCGGGCGCAGGTCTGGACGTCGCTCGCACAGGCCGCGGGCGGCGGTCAGCCGTGCATCACGCTGCACGACGTCGGCCGGGTCCCGCCGCAGGGAGCGTCGGCCGGCAGCCCGGTGGTCGTGGTCCGGGACTGCGGCATGCGTCCGCCGCGCGGCCGGGTCGTCTCGGGGCCCTGGCAGTCGGTGGTGACACTGCTTCCGTACCTGAGCCCCGTGGCACCCCGTCTGCTGGAGAAGTCCTCCCTCGTGGGGATCCAGCGGGTCTCGCCGGACGAGGCCGCGCAGATCGGCCGGATCATGGGACTGCCGGGCGCGGAGTCGGAGGCGTTGTCGACGCTCGCGGACGGTGTGACGCTGTGGTGTACACCGGGTGACCGCCAGTTCGTCATGACCCAGGCGACCGAGGCCGAGACCGGATTGTTGGGCAGCGCGCGCCGGATGGACTGATCGGCGCGAGCCATCAATTCCGTCCGTTTTTGTATGGATTTGGAGCGCCCGGTGGCGCTCTGGAGTTCACTCTGCGGTGCGCGCAGGTCACTTGGGGGCGATACGTGACCTACGGGACAGCCGTGTACGGGCGATCGGGCCTGCCCGCCACACACGGTTGGCGATTAGGGTGGGAGGGCCCGCCCACGACAGCACAAGGGTGCGCGACCACACCAGGAGGCAATAGTGAACGGCGATCGGGACGAGATCCACGGGGGTTGGAATCCATCCGCCGATGATCAGTCCGACGCGGATCCCGCCGAGATGACGGGTGAGTTCACCATCGACTACACCCCTCCGGCCTGGTACACGCAGAACGCGGGGGGAAGCGGTGGTGCGGGTGGTGTGACGCCACCGCCGCCGAGCGGTGCGCCCGTTGCCGTCCCGGGGCTCCCGGCGGGCAGCGGCTTCGAACCCGAGGTGGCTCCGCAGGCGCCGGTTCCGCCGGCCGCGATGCCTGTTCCGCCGCTGCCGACGCCTGTTCCGCCGCCGCCGATGCCGGGGATGCCTCTGGCGCCGGGCGCGGTTCAGCCGACGGCTCCTGGACAGCCGGTGGCTCCTGGCCAGCCGGGGCCCGTGCAGCCGGGTGCGGTTCAGCCCGGTGCCGTTCAGCCCGGCGCGGTGCCGCCCGGCGCGGTGCCGCCCGGTGCGGTGCCGCCTGGCGCGGTGCCGCCCGCGACGCCGGTCGACGCCGCGCCCGTGCCACCGGCTCCCGTACAGCCCGGCCCGGTACAGCCGGGTGCTGCCGCTGACGCCGCTCCGGTCGCGCCGGTCGCCTCCGCCGCACCCGCCGACGGTGCGGCGTCCGACAACGGCGACATCGAGAGCGGCGCGACGATGCGCTTCTCCTCGGCCGCGCTCAAGCGCGAGATGGCGGAGATCGCCGAGCGCGCGGCCGCAACGGCCGCCCCCGAGGACGCCGCACCCGCCGCGCAGCCGGCCGCCGACGCGAGCAACGCCCCGCAGAACGACGGCGGTTACGCCCTGCCGCTGCCCACCCCTGTCCCGGCGCCCGAAGCCGAAGCGGCAGCGGAAGCCGAGGAGGCTCCGCAGGCGCCCGAACCGTCCGACGAGGGCGCCCGGCCGGGCGAGCCCGCGGCCGAGGCGCGGGAGACCGAGCCCGAGCCCGTC
>NZ_JBEZNQ010000085.1:0-31085 GCF_040653315.1 Streptomyces sp. NPDC047981
GGTGCCCGGGACGGGTGTCCGCCGCGCGCCGCGCAGCGCGTACCGCCGGACCACCGGGTCGGGGTCGCCGAGCCGGGCCGCGAGGTGCCCGAGTTCCCCGGCGGCCAGCGCCGCGAGGGCGGCGAGCCGCCGCTCGTACGGTCCGAGCCCGTCCAGTGCGGCGAGCAGCGGCTGGAGCGCGCCTCGGTCGGCGAGCCGACGGGCGGTGACGGCGGTGTACCGGAGGCGGGCGGCGTGCGGCAGGGGATCGAGTACGACGAGCAGCTCGTCGGCGGTGGAGATCATCGCGGGCATTGTGCCTGACGGCATGAACGCGGCCCCACCGAATATCCGAACATCCGGTGCTCTCGGCGGCTTTGGGAAGCGACGGGAGCACCGGAGGGGAGCACCGGCCCGCGTGACGCCCGGCGGGCTGTGGTGGGCTGTGGCGTGGTGGTCAGGCGGGACTGCTCGGTGCCGCCGCCGGTGTGGTCCGGCCGCGGCGGCCCGCGAGGGCGAGGAGCGCGCCTGCCGCCAGGAGGGCGGCGAGGGCGGCGTACCCGTAGGTGAGACCGGCGACCGTGGCGACCGCCGCGACGAGCAGCGGTCCGCCCGCGTCGCCGAGTTCGCGGCCCAGTTCGGCCGATCCCATGGTCTGGCCCATGCGTTCCTCCGGGGTCGCGGCGGCCAGGGCGGCGAAGCCGAGCGGGGTGATCAGACCGGTGCCGGTGCCGATGAGAGCGGAGGCGATCAGGACGCCGGCGAGGCCGGGCAGCATCGCGGCCGCGAGGCCCGCCGCCGTGACGAGGAGTCCGGTGAGCAGACCGGTACGGGTGGTCAGACGCCCGCTGTCCAGCGCGCGGCCGGCCTTGGGCTGTACGACGGCGGCGGTCGCGGCCAGCACGGAGACCGCGGCCCCGGTCGCGACGGTGCCGAGTCCGGCGGCGGCGCCCGAGACCGGCAGGAAGCCGACACCGACGGAGAGCGCGGCGGTGGCGGCGGCGAGGCAGGCGGTGGGCGCGAGGAAGGAACGGTCCGCCAGCCGCCGCGCGAGGTCGGCGACCGTCTGGCGCTTGCGCGGCAACGGAGGCACGACGGGCACGGCGAGCGCCGCCCACAGGGCCACACCTGCCGCGCACACGGCCATCACCGTGAACAGCAGGCGCAGGCCGCCGGCCCAGACGAGGACGCCGCCGAGGAGCGGGCCGAGGGTGTAGCCGATGGACTTGTAGAAGCCGTAGGAACCGAAGGCGCGCCCGCGCTCGGCGGCCGGGTTGAGCCGGGCGACCAGGGCCGAGGCGGACGGGGAGAACGCCGAGGCCGCGGCGCCCTGTCCGAGGCGAGCCGCCCACAGCCAGCCGGGGCTGTCGGCGATCGCGTACAGCGCCGAGGCCGCGGCGAAGGCGATCAGGCCGCCGAGGAGCACGGGCTTGCCGCCGATCCGGTCGGCGAGCGAGCCGAAGACGGGCTTGAGGAGCACCTCGGCGCCGTCGTAGAGGGCGAGCAGGCCGCCCAGGACGAGGAGGGAGGTGACGGCGTCCTCGGAGAAGCCGCCGAGGTTCGCGGCGATGCCGTGCGCGCCGAACGCCGTGGTGAAACCGGCCGCGTACAGCGGCCACATGGCCCTGCGGGGAGCGGCCGACATGCGTGGCTGGGTCATGCGGTGTCCTCGTCGGTGGTGTGGAACGCGGCGAAGACGCGCTCGGTGTCGTCCTCGCCCCCGGTCACGCACCTTGATGCCCAGGGGGCGGGGCCGGGACACGTGAGCCCGCACCGGCGTACGGTGCGGGCTCACGGTCCGGGCTCACGGTCCGGGGGAGGGGCGCAGTGGCTACGCGTCCCCGCCGGCCCGGGCGGTGAGGGTGATGGCTTCGGCGGGGCAGAGGCCGACGGCCATCCGGGCGGCGGCCCGTTGCGCGGGGGCCGGATCCGGGTGGAGAAGGACGACCAGGCCCTCGTCGTCGTCCTGGTCGAAGACCTCGGGCGCCGTCAGGGCGCACATGCCGGCGCCGGCGCACCGGTCGCGGTCGACGCTGAGGTGCAGCGCCTCTCGGGGGTCGGTCATGGGGCTACTCCTTGTCCCAGGTGACGGGCAGGCTGACGACACCGTAGATGTTGGAGCGGTCGCGCAGGGGCACCTCCTCCGGCGGCACGGCGAGGCGCAGGGTGGGGAAGCGGGCGAGGAGCGCCGGGAACGCCACCGTCATCTCGACACGGGCCAGCTGCTGGCCCAGGCACTGGTGGGCGCCGTGGCCGAAGGACAGGTGGCCGGTGGCCTTGCGGTGGATGTCGAGCCGGTCGGGCTCGGGGAACCTGTGCGGGTCGCGGTTGGTGCCCTGGACGGAGACGGTCACCGTCTCGCCCGCCCTGATGAGTTCGCCCGCCACCTCGACGTCCTCCAGGGCGGAGCGCGGCAGCGGGTCGGCCACGCTGAGGTAGCGCAGCAGCTCCTCCACGGCCTGCTCGGCGAGGCCCGGGTCGGCGCGCAGCGCCGCGAGCTGGTCCGGGTTGCTGAGCAGGGCGAAGGTGCCGAGGCCCAGCATGTTCGCGGTGGTGTCGAGCCCGGCGGCGAGCAGCAGCCCGCCGATTCCAGCCAGTTCCTCGTCGGTGAGGTCGGACGTGGTGAGATCGCTCAGCAGGTCGTCGGTCGGTTCGGCGCGCTTGGCGAGGACCAGTTCGTTCAGGTACTGGATCAGCGCCGTGTACGCCTCTCCCATGGCCTCGGGACCCGCCGTCTGGTCGAAGATCGTCGCCACATGGCCCTGGAAACGATCCCGGTCGGCGTACGGCACGCCGAGCAGCTCGCAGATCATGAGCGCGGGCACGGGGTGTGCGAACGCCTCGACCAGATCGACCCCGGGGCCTGCCTGTTCCATGGCGTCCAGGCGCTCGGCGGTGAACTGCTCCACGCGCTCGGTCAGTCGGCGCATCCTGCGGACGGTGAACTTCCCGGTCAGGAGCCGCCGGTAGCGGGTGTGCTCCGGGGCGTCGAGGCCGATGATGTCGCCGACCTGCGCCGGCGGCAGCTGTTCCGGCGCGCCCTCCATCGGTATCGGCATGTGCATGAGCTCGTAGCGCGAGCTGAAGCGCGGGTCGGCCAGGATCGCGCGGGCCGCGGTGTGGCCGGTGACGAGCCAGCCGATGTGTCCGTCCGCGTACCGCATGCGGCGGATCGGCCGGTCGCTCAGGGCGGTGAGTCCGGCCGGCGGGTCGAAGGGGCAGCCGGAGCGTCGGTCGGTGGGCAGGTTGGGCAGTTCGTCAGCGGTCAGGTCGTTCGGAGTCGGGTCGTTCGGGGTCGGGTCGTTCGACATGGGTCCTCCTGCGATCGTCGGACGTGCTGGGACGGTGGTGGGTGTGGGGCGCGTGGTCAGCGCTTGCCGCCGGTCCTGAAGGCGCGTCGCGCCCACAGGTGGCCGACCAGGGAGAGGCCCAGGGTCCAGGCGAGGCCGATGACCGCGCTGGAGCCGATCTCGGTTCCGAGCCACAGGCCGCGCAGGGTCTCGATGATCGGGGTGAAGGGCTGGTACTCGGCGAACCAGCGCAGGCTGGTGGGCATCGAGTCGGTCGGCACGATGGCGCTGCCGATGAACGGCAGGAACGTCAGCGGCATCGGGATGTTGCTCGCGCTCTCCACGGTCTTGGCGACCAGGCCGATGGCGGCGGAGAGCCAGGTGAGCGCGAGAGTGAGCAGGGTCAGCAGGCCGGCGGCGGCGATCCACTCGGCGAAGGTCGCGTTCGGGCGGAAGCCCAGCAGGAGCGCGACGCCGATGACGAGCACGATGCCGGCCATCGTCTGGATCACGCTGCCCACGACATGGCCGGTCAGGAAGGAGGCGTGCGAGATCGGCATCGTACGGAAGCGGTTGACGATGCCCTCGGTCTTGTCGACGCACACGCTGATCGCCGTGGTGAGGGCGCCGGACGTGGCGGCCATCAGGATGATGCCGGGCGCCAGGTAGTCGATGTACTCGCCGCTGCCGGTGGGCAGGGCGCTGATGCCGGCGCCGAGGGCGCTGCCGAAGGCGTAGTTGAAGAGGAGCAGCATCATGATCGGCATGAAGGCGACCATGAGCGTCAGCGACGGGTAGCGCATCGCCTTCTTGAGGTTCCGCCGCAGCATCGTCCTGGCGTCCCTGGCGGCGTAGGACATGGTGGCCATCAGACGGTCTCCTCGGTCGATGCGGTGGTGGCTCCGGTGACGGCGGCTCCGGTGGTGGCCGGGCGGGGCCGGCCGGTGAGGGTCAGGAAGACGTCGTCGAGGTCCGGGGTGTGGACGGTGAGCGACTGGGCTTCGACCGCGGTGGCCTCCAGGGTGTCCAGGACGGCACGCAGGTTCGGGATGGAGCCGTCGCTGGGGATCTGGAGCGTCAGGGACTCGTCGTCGCGGGTCGCGACGGAGAAGATCCCGGCGGCGGTGTCGAGGCTCTGGGCGTCGGCGAACCGCACCTTGATGTGGCCGCCGGGGATGAGCTGCTTCAGTTCGTCGGGCGTACCCTCGGCGATCAGCCTGCCGTGGTCCAACACCGCGATCCGGTCGGCGAGTTGGTCTGCCTCTTCGAGGTACTGGGTGGTCAGGAAGATGGTCACGCCCTCGTCGGCCACGAGTCGGCGGATGATCTCCCACATGGTGCGGCGGCTGCGTGGGTCGAGGCCGGTGGTGGGCTCGTCGAGGAAGATGATCCGCGGGTCGCCGACCAGGGTCATCGCCAGGTCGAGCTTGCGCCGCATGCCCCCGGAGAAGGTGACGGCGGTCTTGCCCGCCACCTCGGACAGTTCGAATCGCCGCAGGAGGTCCTTGGCCCTGAACGCGCCTTCGCGGCGGTCGAGGTGGTGCAGATCCGCCATGAGGAGCAGGTTCTCCTCGGCGGTCAGCAGGTTGTCGACGGCCGAGAACTGGCCGGTGACGCCGATCGCCGAGCGCACCGCGTCGGCGGCCCGGGTCAGATGACGGCCCGCGACCCAGGCCTCGCCCGCGTCCGCGTCGATGAGCGTGGACAGGATCTCCACCGTGGTGGTCTTGCCGGCGCCGTTCGGCCCGAGCAGGGCGAACACGGTGCCTTCGGCGATGTTCAGGTCGATGCCGTCGAGCACGACCTTGTCGCCGTAGGACTTGCGCAGCCCGGTGACGGTGATCGCCGCCTCCGCCGTGTGCGTGGCGAGGGGCGCGGTTGTCCGGGTGGTCGTCATACCGCTTCCTTTCGGGGGCTTTTGAGGACGAGGAGCTGCAAAGGCGAACAAAAGCGTCGGGAGGGGGCAGGGAGAGGACAGAGCGGAGACGGAGGGGAGGCGGAAGGGAGACAGAGAAGGGAGCCGAGAGGAAGTCGGGAGGGAATCGACGGGACTCCGAGGGAGTCCGGGGTGACTCGACGGGGCTACGAGGGAGTCCGGGGTGACTCGACGGGGCTCAGGGCGTCCGTGGTGACTCGATGGAGGTCACGGGCTCACAGTGCTCACGGGGCTCACGGGGCTCATGGGGCCCGTGGGGAGTCGGGTGGAGGCTCGGCGGGAGCAGGCGGGGCTCGAGAGGGCTCAGGTGCGCTCGGGAGGGATCGCGAAGGCCTCTCGACAGGCTCATGCGGGAATCGAGAGGGCTCGCGCGTGGCTCGGAAGCTGCTCGGGAGGGGCTCGGAGCGCCCCGGGGGGTCGAACGGGCGCCAGAGGGGCGCCGGTTGAGGGAGAGTCAGGGTCCGTCAGGGGGATGCGCGGGAGGGTGTACGTAGGTCAGGCGCGGGTGATGACGATGTCGCCGGCCCCGGTCCTCGCGTGCACCTCGACGGTCTCGTCGGAGGCGGCGGGGCCGGTCGCGGAGCCGAGAGCGTTGCGCACCGTCCCGTACTTCGGGGTCAGGTCGAGCCAGGCGGCGGTGCCCTCGTGGATGCCGACCTCCAGGTCGCCGACGCTGGTGCGCAGGTCGATCCGGCCGCGCGTGACGTCGCCGACCCGGATGCCGCCGTTGGCGCAGGACGCCTCGACGCCCGCGTGGGCGACGCCGATCTCGATCCGGCCGTTGGCGGACTTGGCGGCGGCGTTGCCGTGCACGACGCGGACGGAGATGTCTCCGTTGGCCGCGTTGGTCTTGAGGTCGCCGGTGACCTCGCCGATGGAGGTGGAGCCGTTGGCATTCTTGACGCTCGCCGCGCCGGCGACCGTGTCGATCTCGATCCGGCCCGCGCCGACGACCTCGACGTTCCCGGTGGAGCGGGCCAGTCGGATGTGGCCGGTGTCGGTCCTCAGGTCGGCGCTCGCCACCTCGTCGAGCTGGAGGTCGCCGAGGCCCGTCTTCAGGACCGTCACGCCGAGGCGGCCCTCGCAGTGGAAGCCGCCCATGCCCGTGGAGCCCCGGACGTCCGAACCGGCCGGCAGTTCGATGGTCACCTCGACGGCGCCGGGCTTCCCCCACGGGGAGCGCTTCTTGGGCGTCTTCACCGTCAGCCGGCCGCCCGAGAAGGTGACCTGGGTCTGCTGCACGGCGCGCACGTCGTTGTCCTCCGAGCCGTCGCGGGGCAGCACCTCCACGACCGTGTCCGTGCGCTTGCCCGCGGTGATCCGGGCGGTGCCGGCGTCCAGTTCGAGGACGGCGGAGATCGGCTCAGGGGTCTCGTACGTAGGCATGACTGTTCCGTCCTCTTGGTTCGGGTGGGTGATCCCGCCGGTGGGGCGGGTGACGAGTGACGTCGGCGGGCCGGTGGCCCGCCGGTGAGGTCGGCCGGGGTCGGGTGCGACCCCGGCGTCCTACCGGACCCAGCCGGTGAAGCCCCGGCCGCCCGAGTCCTTGCCGCGGCCCGGCGGGTTCAGCTGCTCCCGGCCGTCGAGGGCCGTGGACACGGCCCGCACCAGCCAGGCGTTCACCGACAGGCCTTCCGCCGTCGCTGCGCTCTCGGCGCGCGCCTTGAGGTGGGCCGGGAGGCGGAAGTTGATCCGCGCCATGGCGCCGTCGTCGGCCTCCGGGACCGCCTGGAGGGGCGCGGACGCGACGGGGGCCGTGACGGGTGCCTGGGCCTCCTGGAACGGCTCGGGTGCGGGCGGCGGCGTCACGACGAACTCGGGGTCGAGTCCACGCAGCCGTACGTCGACCGAGCCGGGTGCCAGCTCGCGAGTGACCTCACCCATGGCCGCGGACAGCGCGTTGAGCAGGGTCAGCCGGGTGGCGGACTCCAAGGGTGCGGTCAGCCGCTCGGCCAGGGCCCGGGCTTCTTCGCCGCCGGCGTCCGCCGCGATGGCGAGTTCGTGCCGGAGGTTGTCGACGTAGGGGGTGAGGTCCATGACGCCATGATGGCACACTCGTGGCGCTATGGCGAGCCATGCGGGATTGTTCGTGGTGCCCACCGATCTGACCTGCTGTTTCTATGCCTTTCCGGCGTGGGTCGGGTGTGAGGGGGTCAGGAAGTGGCTTGCGGTGGCGGCGTGGTGATGTCATGGTGGCACCACTCCAGCGGCAAGCGTGGCGCCATCGGGGAGCCTACCTGGCGCCATGCCTGATGCGGCCCTCGTGTGTCACCGCATCCCGCTCGGCCTGATTCGTTGCGCTCGCGTACCGCTCTCGCGCGGTTCGTGCACCGCTCTCGTACTGCTCTCGTACCGCTCGCGCACCGCTCTCGTACCGCGTTCGTGCCGCTTTCCGCTCCGTACTCTCCGGACCACCGACAGGAGTCCCAGCCGTGGCTACCTTCCTCTACAAACTCGGCCGTCTCGCCTTCAGGCGCCGCTGGCTGATGCTCCTGCTGTGGGTGGTGATCTTCTGCGGCGCGGGCGTCGCCGCCTCCTCCGCGCCGCCGCCGCCCGCCGACACCTTCTCCATGCCGGGCACGGAGTCGCAGCGGGCGTTCGACCTCCTGGAGGAGAAGTTCCCGGCCGCGAGCGCCGACGGCGCGAGCGCGCGCATCGTGGTCCGCGCACCGGACGGCGGGAAGATCTCCGACCCCGCGCACAAGGACCAGGTCGCCGCTCTGGTCACGCAGTTGAAGGAGTCCCCGCAGGTCGCCTCGGTGAGCGACCCCTTCGCGACGCGGGCGGTGAGCGAGGACGGCACCACCGCCTACGCCATCGCCACCTACAAGGTCTCCGCCGCCGAGGTCGGCGACAAGGCGCACGACGCGCTCGACGACGCCCTGGCCGAGGCGCGCGCCGGCGGCCTGTCCGCGGAGGCGGGCGGCGACGCGGTGAAGATCGAGGCCGCGATGAGCGGCACCGGCGAGAAGATCGGCATCCTGGTCTCCGCGGTCGTCCTCGTCCTCACCTTCGGTTCGGTGATCGCCGCCGGAATGCCCCTGCTCACCGCCCTCATCGGCGTCGGCGTCGGCATCTCCGCGATCACGGCGCTCGGCTCCACCCTCGGCCTGTCCAGCACCACCTCGACCCTGGCGATGATGCTCGGCCTCGCCGTCGGCATCGACTACGCCCTGTTCATCGTCTCCCGTTACCGCGCCGAGTTCACCGAGGGGCGCGACCGCGCCGACGCCGCCGGGCGGGCGGTCGGCACCGCGGGCTCCGCGGTCGTCTTCGCCGGACTCACCGTCATCGTGGCCCTCGCCGGCCTGGCCGTCGTGAACATCCCGATGCTCACCAAGATGGGCCTCGCCGCCGCGGGCACCGTCGCCGTCGCCGTCCTCGTCGCCCTCACCCTCGTACCGGCCCTGCTCGCCTTCGCCCCCGTCAAGGTGCTGGCCCGCCGCGACCGGGCGCGCTTCTCCGGCAAGCCGCTCAGCCCCCGCCGACAGCGCAAGGCCGCCGCGCGGGCCGAGAAGGACGCCCGCCGCAAGCCGAACCTCGGTTCCCGCTGGGCCAGTTACGTACTGCGCCACCCCATCGCCGTCCTGCTCGTCGCCGTCGTCGGGCTCGGCGCGGTCGCCGTACCCGCCGCCGACCTGGAACTCGGACTGCCCGGCGAGGGCACCATGGCCCCCGACACCACCCAGCGCAAGGCCTACGACATGCTCTCGGAGTCCTTCGGCGCCGGGTTCAACGGGCCGCTGATGATCACCGTGGAGGGCGAGGACGCGGCCGCCGCCGCCAAGACGGTCGGCGAGCGGCTGGCCGAGCAGGACGGCGTCGCCGCCGTCACGCCGGCCACGCCCAACGAGGCGGGCGACACCGCGATCCTCACCGTCGTCCCGGCCACCGGCCCCACCGACGCCTCGACCGAGGACCTCGTCCGCTCGATCCGCGGCCTCTCCGACGCCTTCCGGGCCGACACCGGCGCGGAGGTGCTGGTCACCGGCCAGACCGCGATGTTCATCGACTTCTCGCAGACCCTGAACGACGCGCTGCTGCCCTATCTCGCCCTGGTCGTCGGCCTGGCGTTCCTGCTCCTGATGGTCGTCTTCCGCTCGATCCTCGTCCCGCTCAAGGCCGCCCTGGGCTTCCTCCTCTCCGTGACGGCGGCGCTCGGCGCGGTGGTGGCGGTCTTCCAGTGGGGCTGGCTCGCCGATGTCTTCGGCGTCGACCAGCCGAGCCCCATCATGAGCACGATGCCGATCTTCATGATCGGTGTGGTCTTCGGCCTGGCCATGGACTACGAGGTGTTCCTCGTGACCCGTATGCGGGAGGCGTACGTCCACGGGGCACGGCCCTCCGAAGCGGTCGTCACCGGCTTCCGGTACGGCGGCCGGGTGGTCGCCGCGGCGGCCGCGATCATGATCAGCGTCTTCTCCGGCTTCATCGTGGAGGACAACGACTTCATCAAGATGATCGGCTTCGGTCTCGCGGCCGCGGTGCTCTTCGACGCCGTCGTGGTCCGCATGACGATCGTGCCCGCCCTGTTCGCCCTGCTCGGCAAGAGCGCCTGGTGGCTGCCGCGTTGGCTCGACCGGCTCCTGCCGAACCTCGACGTCGAGGGCGAGAAGCTCTCCGGCACGGCCCCGTCCGCTCGGGTCACGACGCCGCGCCGGGAGCGTGAGCTCGTCGACTAGCGCGTGGGCGACCCACCACGTCAGGCCCAGCGGCTTCCTGCCGCTGGGCCTGACGCGTGCGGCTCGGCCGCTCCTCGACCGTGACGCGACGGCAGGGTTTCTACGGGGTCCGCACACCGACGCTCCCAGGCCCTGACGCTCCCAGGTACCTGCACTCCCGGGCATCGGTACGGCGGCGTCAGCGGTCCAGGTCCAGGACCGTCTCCACGGTCGCCCCCGGGTCCGTGAGCCTGCCCCAGGTGTACGCCTTGTCGTACGCGAAGTCGCCCGCCGCCTGCCGGGCCGAAGCCTGGGACCGGGCCCTCAGGGAGGCGAGTTCGGGCGTGCCGCGCTGGGGGTGTCCCACGGTCTCCCACAGGGACTGGCCCGCGCCGAAGGCCTGCGCGGAGATCTCGCCGTCACCGCGCGCCGCCAGGGCCGCGGCCATGATGTCCAGGCCGAGGGCGATCCCGAAGGCGTCCCCGATCGTCCGCTTCTCCCGGATCATCGCCCGCGCGTGTCCTGCGGCGGCGTCGGGCCGGTCCTCGTACAGGGCGATCAGCGCGAGCTGGTACTCCGTGTACGAACGCGTCCAGTGCTCGCCGATCGCCACCGACCTGATCCGCAGGGCCTCCGCCTCGGCACGCGCCTGGTCCAGGTGTCCCGACCCCGTCAGCCCGAACACCCGCACGAGGCGGCAGCGAGCGAGAGCCGCCTCGCTGCCGGGGCCGGCGGCCGCCGCCAGCTCCCGGTCCGCGATGTGCAGGGCGGCGAGCGGGCGGCCACGCAGCAGCATCACAAGACCCTGGAGATAGCCGGCGTCCGCCACCAGCGCGCCCGAGCCCGCGGCGAGCGCGGCGGCCCGAGCCTCCCGGCCGAGCCGCGCCGCCCCCTCGTAGTCCCCCTGCAGGCTGCGCACCACACCCAGAGCCCACAGGGCCTTCGCCCTGACCTCGTGCGGCGCGTCGACCAGCCGGAGGAGTTCGCCCAGGAAGTGCCCGGCCTCGTGCAGCCTGCCGCAGCAGGCCCAGAAGAACCCGAGAGCGCCCGCCACGCGGAGCGCGTCCTCCGGGTCCACGAGCAGCAGTCGCTCCATCGCCGCGCACAGGTCGGCGTGCGATGCCGCGACCGTCGCGTACCCCGCCGCCTGACCCGGCCCCCACCAGCCCGCCTCCGCCCGGGCCACCAGCTCGCCGAAGTACCGTGCGTGCCGATCGGCCACGGAGTCGCTCTCGCCGAGCTGCCCCAGCCACATCTCCCCGTACTCACGGACGGTGTCGAGCATCCGCACCCGGCCGCCGACCACGGAGACCAGACTCTTCCGCTCGAGACCGGCGAGCGCGTCGGGCAGCGCCCCCGCGGTCAGCGGCCCGCCGGCACACACACGCTCGACGGCGGCCAGGGTCGGTTCGGCACGGAACACCGAGAGCCGGGCCCACAGCAACCGCTCCACCGGCTCGCACAGTTCGTGACTCCACCCGATGGCCGTCCGCAGGGTCCGGTGCCGTTCCGGTCGTACGCCCGCGTCCTCCGGTGCCGCGAGGGCCAGCCGCTCGCGCAGGGCCCGCGCCATGACCCGTACCGGCTGCCGGGGGAGCTGGGCGGCGGCCAGGCACAGGGCGAGCGGGATGCCCTCCAGGCGCCGGCAGATCTCGACCGCCACGACCACGTCCCGCGGACCGTCCCACCGCACTCCGACGGCGGTCGCCCCGGCCGTGAAGAGAGCCAGCCCGTCGGTGTCCGGATCGAGCGGCTCCACCCGATGGACCCGCTCCTCCGGCCCGCCCAACCGCTGGCGGCTCGTGGCGAGTACGGCCACACCCGGGCAACGCGCGAGGAGTTCCGCCACCAGCGCGGCGCAGGAGGCGACCAGGTGCTCGCACGAGTCGAGCACCAGCAGCACGCGGCGCGCCCCGATCCACGCGCACAGCGCGTCCAGTGGATCGCGCGCCGAGTGGTCGGCGAGCCCGCACGCGTCGGCGACCACGGCGGAGAACAGCGCGAGGTCGCTCAACTGCCACAACGGAGCCCAGTACACGGTCTCGAACATGCCGGCCGACGCTTCCTCCGCCACCCGCCCCGCCAGCCGGGTCTTGCCGACGCCGCCGACCCCGACCAGGGTCACCAGCCGGTGATCCGCCAGTACGGCGAGGAGGTCGACGACTTCGTCGCCACGCCCGAGGAAGGGGCCCGTACCGCGCTGCATCCAACTCTGCACGCTCGCATTGTGAACCCCGGGCACCACCCCGTCACACCTGCTTCGGACACCTACGGGTGACACGGGTGCGCCACGGCCCCCGGCTCAGGGCGTCTTCGCGGGTTCCCGCCGGGGGAGCAGCAGGGGTGTGGCCAGGAGGGCGACGCCGGCCGCCGCGATCGCGACGCGGGGGCCGGTGACGGCGGCGAGGAGACCCCACCCGGCGGTCAGGGCGGCGATCGTGGCGCTGGTGCTGACCGACCAGGCCGCCAGGGTCCGGGCCAGCCGGGCGGGATCGGCGTGCTGGAGCCGGTACGTGGCCAGGACCGGGTTGAACAGGGCGCAGCAGGTCACGAGGCCGAACTGGAGGGTGATCACGAGCGCGATCCCGGGGACGCCCGGCTGGACGAACGCCAGCCCCAGGGGCCAGATCACGCGCAGCGTCCCGGCCGAGCGGAGCACCGCGCCCTGCCCGTACCGCGCCACGAGCCGGGGCGCGAGGCGGGCGCCGAGGAGCCCGCCGACGCAGGGCGCCGCGAAGACGAGGCCGTACTGCCAGGGGGAGAAGCCGAGGTCGCGCAGCAGGAGCAGGGCGAGCAGCGGCTCGGGCGCCATGATCAGGCCGTTGACCACGATCGTGTGGAGGAAGAGCGGGCGGAGTGTGGGGTGGCCGAGGATGTGCCGCCAGCCCTCGAAGAGGTCGCGCGCCCGTAGGCGGGGCCCGGCCGGCCGCGGGGGCTTCGGCTCCGTCCCGCCGATGGAGCGGATGCCGAGGGCCGACAGCAGATGGCTGACCGCGTCGGCAAGGACCGTCGTCACCGGGCCGAACACGCCGATCGCGGCCCCTCCGAGCGGAGGCCCGACCATGCTGGCGCTCCACATCGTGGACTCGAACCGGCCGTTGGCGACGAGCAGGTCCTCCGGCGGCACCAGCTCCTTCAGACAGGCTCCGGAGGCCGCCCTGAAGGCGATGTCGGCCGCGGCGACCACGACGGAGACGACGAGCAGCTGGCCCAAGCCGAGCCACCCGAGGGCGAACGCCGCGGGCACGCTCGCCAGCGCCGCGAACCGGGTGAGGTCCATCGCCACCATCACGGGCCGCTTACGGCGGAACTCCACCCAGGGTCCGAGCGGCACCGCCAGCACGGCCCCCACGGCCCGCCCGACGGCTGCCAGCGCCGCCACCTGAGCCGGCCCGGAGTCCAGTGCGAGGACCGCGATCAGGGGAAAGGCGCCGAACCCGAGCCAGGTCCCGTACGTACTGACGGCGTACGCCGCCCACAACCGCCGGAACCGTGGCCCGAGGGACCGCCTCCGCCCGGTCTCCCGGTGCGGTGGGGCGGTCGTCATGGGCGGAGAGTCTATCCGCGAGCCCCGGCCGGGCCGCCGTGAGGATCCTGGACCGCGAGCTCGGGCCGTCGCGCCGGTCGTCGCTCCCGGCGTCGCACGGCGGGCGCCGGTCCGGCCCTCGCCCGGCCGCTCCGGGCGCGGGTTCCCCCGTCACCCGTGCCCGGAGGCGAAGCGCGTCAGGGCAGGGCACGGCGTGGCTCCGGTGTCGTGGTGCCCGCCGTCGGAGCGGTGTCCTCGTTGAGGAGCTGGGCGAGGAGGAGCCCCGTGGCGCGGTGGCTCAGGGAGTGGGCGGCGGTCAGGAGACGGGGGTGCTGGTGGGCGGGCAGGGAGAGGGCGACGCTCGTGGCCCGGCCCGGCAGCCCGAGCGAGTACGCGACGCACACCTCGGTCCGGGAGTATTCGAGCAGGTCGAACTGGGCCGCGTGCGGGCCGTGTCCGTCGAGCGTCTCGATCAGGGCGCGCGGGTTGGTGATCGTGCGGTCGGTGAGCTGGATGGAGGGGTAGCGGCTGAGGTGGTCCATGCGGGAGTCGAAGTCGAGCTGGGCCAGCAGACTCTTTCCGACGGCGCTGGCGTGGCCGGTGTCGGTGAACGGAGCCCACTCGTCCACCGGCGGGGCGCTCGCGCTGTGCGCCGCCTCGTGGATGCGGATCTCGCCGTCCGTGTAGCTGCTGAGATAGACGGCGGCGTCGAGTTCGTCGCGCAGACCGGCCAGCGTCCGCTTGAGCAGCAGGCGGTCGGGGTCGGGCTCGGTGACCAGCTCCATGACCGGTCCGGGGTGGTGGACGCCGGCCACGGTGACGACCAGGCCCTGGCCGCGGAGCCACTCCAGGAGCAGCGCGGTCGCATTGAGGGACATGCCCGCGCGCTGCGCGAGGGTACGGGTGTCCGTGCCTCCCGCCGCGACGATGACGTGGACCAGGTCCCTGGCCCGTTGGGTGGCCTGCCAGCGGGCGGGGATCACGGCGGGGGAGCGGTGCCGTCTGGCCATGTCGTGCAGAACGGCCGGGCGCAGGGCGTTCGCCGACCACCACGGCTCCTCGCCGCGCCGACCCGCCCCGGCCGCCTGGAGCGGCGGGAACAGAGGGGAGTTCTCGGCCGGGAGTTCGGGCAGCCCGAGCGCGGGCCCGCACTCCTGCCCGCCCGCCAGTGCGGTCAGCCGTGGCCGCCCGCTGTCCTCTCCGACCGCGTCCGCGGGCGGGTGCCGGTAGGCGCTGGGCACCTGCGGTGCCGGTACGAGGAAGAGCTGTGGCTGCCCGGTCGCCTCCCCGTCGGCCGTCTCTGCCGGGGGAGTCTCCGGCTCGGGGTGGAGCCGCGCGGAGAGCAGGTGCTGGGGTACGCCGAGCCCCGTGCGGACCTCCTCGAAGAACTCGGCGTCCTCGTCCAGGGGCGTCGCCGTGCCCGGCGCCGCGCGCCGGTTCCCGAGCGCGGCGAGCAGTCGTGCCGCGTCCCCGTGTCCGTGCCGCGCCGCCTCGGCGACCAGGTAGCCGGCGTCGTCGGTCCACGGGCCACCGGCCCGCAGCGCGACCACGGCGAGCCGGAACAGCGCCCCGGGGTGGCCGACGGCCGCGGCCTCGCCCAGCCACTGCGCGGCGCTCGTCAGCTCGTCCCGGCCGAGGGCCTTCGACCCGAGCCGGTAGAGCGAGTTGGCACGCCCGCGCTCCTCGCGGCCCGTCCCGTAGGACTCGGCGAGCGGGCCGAGATCGCCGTCGGGCCGGTCCCAGAAGTCCGGGGGCCCGGCGAGCCGGCTCATCAGTTCCACGAGCCCGGCCGGGACGTCCGGCGCCGGGCGGCCGCCGCTGACCTCGTTGAAGCGGCTCACAACCGTCACCTGTCCTTCTTCAAGCATCGTGTCGTCCTTCGGTGCTCGTCGCGGATGAACGCGCCCAGCGCGTCCCGCAGTTCGGCCACCGCCTTGTGCCGCTCCCGGTGGAGTCGGTCGGTCCGCATGCCGAGCGAGGCCGCGATCTGCACATCGCTGAGGCCTTGGCTCTGGAGCCGTACGACCTGGCGCCGCCGGCTCTGCGGCATCGCGTCGATGGCGGGCAGGACGAGATCCCGCAGGGGGTCGAACTCGCCCACCGCCTGGCGCTGTTCGGGCAGGGAGACGGTCAGGCCGTCGCCCGCGAGCTCCAGTCTTCCCTCACTGCGGAGCCGGTCCCTGGCCAGGTTCCAGGCGGCGGCCCGGAGGTAGGCCGGGACGTTCACCTTCTCGTCGAGTTCGCCTTTCGCGGCCTTGCGCGCCACCCGCAGGAACGCCTCCTGTGCCACGTCCTGGCAGGCCTGGAGGGAGAGCTTCTCGTCGCTCCGCCTGCGTAGGAAGAGCGGCTCCCGGCCCATGAACACGCTGTAGTGGTCGTACAGCCGCTGTCCGACCCCTCCGTCCGTCGCACGCGGTGCCTGCCTCGTCTCGCCGTCTACCACGGGGCGCGCTCCTTCGCCGAGGACGGCCGGCCGGCCGGGTCGGGGGCCGGGGCCAGCACGACCTCGACGGTGACGTGCGCGGCCGCCCCGGCGGGCCCGGGGTCTCGCGGAGAGGAGCCTGCTGCGTCCCGCTGGTCGGCGGCGGGCCGCTCGGTGCCTCCCCGGGGCCGCCGCCGGTCCAGGTACAGCTGCACGGCCAGGTGTACGGCGGCGGCGAGTCCGGGGATCACCACGCTCGTCAAAGCCGGGGCGAGCCCGGTCCACTCGAAGGGCGGCGTCATCTGAGTCGTTCTCCATCTGTTCCGAAGCGGACGCGGGAAGCGCCCTTGCCTCACAGACGGCCGACGACGGCCGGTTCTCCCTCCAGGACCGCAATGCTCCGAAAGTGTTCGGAGGGTTGGGCGGGTTGAACGGAATTGACCGAGGTTGCTCTGGCTCCTGGTCCGGAGCCCCACCCCCTGGTCCACATCGTAATTAGGTTAGGCTAACCTGTGCGGCGTGAGAGTTGGTGAAGAAAGCCCGCAGGCCACGCCCGTACGCGGTCATGCGCTGTCGGCCACGGACGTCACCGTCGCCTATGACGGTGTCGATGTCGTGCACGGCGCGTCCGTGACGCTGCGGCCCGGCGACGTGACCGTCCTGGTCGGCCCGAACGGCAGTGGCAAGTCCACGCTGCTGCGCACGATCGCCCGCCTGCAGCGCCCCCGGAGCGCCGCCCTGACCCTCGACGCGGACACGGACGGCCTCGCCCTGACGCCCCGCGAGTTCTCGCGGTACGTCGCCCTGCTGACGCAGGGTCGCCCCACGCCCAGCGGGCTGACCGTCCGGGACGTCGTCGAGTTCGGCCGCTACCCCTACCGGGGCCGCTGGGGCAAGGCGGACCCGGGCGGCAAGGACGCCGTGGACCGCGCGCTGCGCATGACCGGCGTCGAGGAGTTCGCCGACCGCGGCGCCGAGCACCTCTCCGGAGGACAGCTCCAGCGCGTCTGGCTCGCGGGCTGCCTCGCCCAGGAGACCGGCGTGCTCCTCCTCGACGAACCCACCACCTACCTCGACCTGCGCTACCAGATCGAACTCCTCGACCTGATCCGCGACCTGGCCGACGACCACGGCATCGCCGTCGGTGTCGTCCTGCACGACCTGGACCAGGCGGCAGCCGTCGCCGACCGGGTCGTGCTGCTCCAGGCGGGACGGATCATCGCCGAGGGCCGCCCCGAAGACGTCCTGACCGCCGAGCGCCTGACGGACACGTACGGCATCCGCATCGACGTCGACACCGACCCTTCCACAGGCCGCCTGCGCACCCGCGCGATCGGCCGCCACCACACGCGAAGCGAAAGGCTCAGCCCCACCTCATGAGACGCCTCCTCCTCACCGCCGCGGTCGCCACCGCCGCGGCGCTCACCCTGACCGCCTGCGGCACCACCGAGCCCGCCAAGGACGACGCCAAGAAGTCCGCCGAGCCGATCACGCTCACCGACGACACCGGCGCCAAGGTGGAGCTCGACGGACCCGCCAAGAAGGTCGTCGGCACCGAGTGGAACGTCGTCGAGACCCTGATCTCCCTCGGCGTCGACCCCGTGGGCGTCGCCGACGTCAAGGGCTACAAGACCTGGGACACCGCCGTCCCGCTGAAGAACGACCCCAAGGACATCGGCACGCGGGGCGAGCCGAGCGTGGAGACGATCGCCGCGCTCAAGCCCGACCTCATCGTCGCCACCAGTGACCTGCCGGCCGCCGCCGTGAAGCAGCTGCGCGGGATCGCCCCGGTCCTGAACCTCACGGCCGCCGACGCCGCCGACCCGATCGGCCGGATGACGAAGAACCTCGACGCCATCGCCAAGGCCACCGGCACCACCGAGCAGGCCGACAAGCTCAAGAAGGGCTTCGAGGCGAAGCTCGCCGAGGGCAAGAAGGCCCTCGCCGACGCCGGTCTCGGCGGCGCCAAGTACGCCTTCGCCGACGGCTACCTGGTCTCCAACCAGGTCTCCATCCGCCCGTTCACCAGCGGTTCGCTGATCGGCGCCGTCAACGAGAAGCTCGGCCTGAAGAACGCCTGGACGGTCAAGGGCGACCCGGCCTACGGCCTCGGCACCACCGACGTCGAGGGCCTCACCCAGCTCGGTGAGGGCGTGCAGTTCGCGCACATCAGCAACGACGGCGACCCGAGCAGCAACCCCTTCGAGGGCGCCCTCGCCAAGGACAAGGTGTGGACCTCGCTGCCGTTCGTGAAGAAGGGCGACGTGCACCGGCTGCCCGACGGCATCTGGATGTTCGGCGGTCCCGAGTCGATGAACCAGTACGTCGACTCCGTCGTCAAGGCGCTGACGAAGTAACCCCGATGGCCGTCACCGCACCTTCCTCCGCCACCCTTCCGTCGGCTGTCGCGTCCCGGTCGGGCGCGGCCGCGGTGACGGCCCTCCTGCTCCTCCTCGTCGGGGGCCTCGCCCTCGTCGACATCACCCAGGGGACCGCCGCCGTCGGCGCCTCCGAGGTGTGGAAGGCGTTCACGGGCCAGGCCGATCCGGCCGACGCGTCCGTCGTCATCGCCTCCCGCCTGCCCAGGATGGCCGCCGGACTCCTCGTCGGCGCCGTCCTCGGCATGGCGGGCGCCGCCCTCCAGGCCGTCAGCCGCAACGTCCTCGCCTCGCCCGACACGCTCAGCGTGAACGCGGGCTCGTACCTGGCCCTCGGGCTCGTCTCCGTGAGCGGGCTCTCGCTGCCGCTGCTCGCCTCCTCCGGTGTCGCCTTCGTCGGCGGCCTCGTGGCGGCCGCCGTCGTCCTCGGGCTCTCGGGCCTCGGCGCCGGCACCGTCCGGCTCGTGCTCGCCGGCAGCGCCCTCACCCTCGGCCTCACCGCCTTCACCGAAGGCCTGATGCTGCTCTTCCCGCAGGAGACGGAAGGGCTGTTCACCTGGAACCAGGGCAGCATCTCCCAGAACGGCTTCGACGGCGTCCTGCAGATGGCGCCCATCGGCCTCATCGGCCTCGTCGGACTCCTGCTCGTCTCCCGCAAGGTCGACGCCCTCGCCCTCGGCGACGACGCGGCCCGCGGTCTCGGCGTCCCCGTCCGCGCCACCCGCGTCACCGCCGTCGTGCTCGCCGCGCTGCTCTCGGCGGCGGCGGTCACGCTCGCCGGACCGATCGGCTTCGTCGGCCTGTGCGCCCCCGCGCTCGTGCGGCCCCTCGTGCGCCGGTTCCGCGCCTTCTCCAAGGCACGGGGCGCGCTCCCCGTCGCCGGACTCGCCGGTGCCGCCCTCGTGCTCGGCTCGGACGTGCTGCTGCGCGCCGTCATCCCGGCCGACACGGCCGTCGCCGTGCCGACGGGCGTGGTCACCAGCCTCGTCGGCGCCGTCTTCCTGATCGTCATGGCGACGCGGGTCCGCGACACCGCGGGGGCCGCCGGGGTCGACCGGCTGCGCATCCGCAGCCGAGCCGTCTTCCTCACCACCACGACCGTGCTGGTCGCCGCCCTGGTGGGCGTGACGATCGCCGCCGTGCTGCTCGGCGACAGCAAGCTGCTCCTCGGCGACGTCGTCAACTGGGCGCAGGGCAACGCGGGCCGGACCGTCTCCTTCGTCCTCGACACGCGCGTCCCCCGGGTCCTCGCGGCGCTCCTCGCGGGCGCGGCCCTCGCCCTGGCCGGAACGCTCGTGCAGGCCGTGACCCGCAACCCGCTCGCCGAGCCCGCGACGCTCGGTGTCTCCGGCGGCGCCGCCCTCGGCGCGGTCCTCCTCGTCACGTCCGTGCCGCTGGCCACGTCCTGGAGCGTCGCGGGGGCCGCGTTCGCGGGCGCCGCCGTCAGCTCCGTCATCGTCTTCGGCCTCGCCGCGCGGGGCGGGTTCCAGCAGAACCGGCTCGTCCTCGTCGGCTTCGGTGTCGCCACCGGCTCGGCCGCGCTGATCAGCCTGCTCATCGTCCTCACCGACCCGTTCAACGCGACCAAGGCCCTCACCTGGCTCTCCGGATCGACGTACGGGCGGACCATGCCGGACGTCGTGCCGCTCGCGTTCGTGCTCGCCGTCGGCGTGGTGGCCGCGTTCGCACGGCGCACGGAGCTCGACCTCGTCTCCCTCGACGAGGACACCCCCCGGCTCCTCGGGATCAGCCTCGGCCGGGGCCGCCTCGGCTTCCTCGTGCTGAGCGTCCTGCTCAGCGCCACCGCCGTCGCCGCCGCCGGCACCATCGGCTTCGTCGGCCTGGTCGCCCCGCACGCTGCCCGCGCCCTCGTCGGCCGCCGGCACGCGCGCGTGGTCCCCGTCGCGGTCCTGCTCGGCGCCGTACTCGTCTGCACGGCCGACCTGTTGGGCCGTACGGTGATCGCGCCGGGCCAGCTCGGCGCGGGCATGATGACGGCCGTCATCGGCACGCCGTACTTCCTCTACCTGCTGGTCCGCAGCCGCCGATAGCGACGTCGGCCGCACGCACGCGAGAGCCCCGCCCCGGGAACCTTCCCCGGGGCGGGGCTCTCGCGCGATACGGGACCGGTCAGCCTCCGACGTACGCCGCGAGGTGCTCGCCGGTGAGCGTGGAGCGGTCGGCGACCAGCTTGGCGGGCGTGCCCTCGAAGACGACCTTGCCGCCGTCGTGGCCGGCGCCGGGGCCGAGGTCGATGATCCAGTCGGCGTGCGCCATCACGGCCTGGTGGTGCTCGATGACGATCACCGACTTGCCCGAGTCGACCAGCCGGTCGAGCAGTCCCAGCAACTGCTCCACGTCCGCGAGGTGGAGCCCGGTGGTCGGCTCGTCGAGCACGTAGACACCGCCCTTGTCGGCCATGTGGGTGGCGAGCTTCAGCCGCTGCCGCTCGCCGCCGGACAGGGTGGTGAGCGGCTGGCCGAGGGTGAGGTAACCGAGCCCGACGTCCGAGAGCCGTTCGAGGATCTTGTGCGCGGCCGGGGTCTTCGCCTCGCCCTCGCCGAAGAACTCCTCGGCCTCCTCCACCGACATCGCGAGGACCTCGCTGATGTCCCGCCCGCCGAGCCGGTATTCGAGCACCTCCGCCTGGAACCGCTTGCCCTCGCAGTCCTCGCAGGGCGTGGCCACGCCCGCCATCATCGCCAGGTCCGTGTAGATGACCCCGGCGCCGTTGCAGGTGGGGCAGGCGCCCTCGGAGTTGGCGCTGAACAGCGCGGGCTTGACGCCGTTCTCCTTGGCGAAGGCCTTGCGGATCGGGTCGAGCAGACCGGTGTACGTCGCCGGATTGCTGCGGCGCGAGCCGCGGATGGGGGTCTGGTCCACCGACACGACGCTCTCGCCCGCCGGGATCGACCCGTGGACCAGGGAGCTCTTGCCCGAGCCCGCGACGCCGGTGATGACCACCAGCGCCCCCAGCGGGATGTCGACGTTCACGTTCCGGAGGTTGTTCGCCGTGGCGCCGCGGATCTCCAGCGCGCCGGTGGCCGTGCGCACCGACTCCTTGAGGGAGGCCCGGTCGTCCAGGTGCCGTCCGGTGATCGTGTCCCCGGCCCGCAGCCCCTCGACGGTCCCCTCGAAGCAGACGGTGCCGCCGCCCGTACCGGCGCCGGGGCCGAGGTCGACGACGTGGTCGGCGATCGCGATCGCCTCCGGCTTGTGCTCCACGACCAGCACCGTGTTGCCCTTGTCCCGCAGCCGGAGCAGCAGGTCGTTCATCCGCTGGATGTCGTGCGGGTGCAGACCGATCGTCGGCTCGTCGAAGACGTACGTGACATCGGTGAGCGAGGAGCCGAGGTGCCGGATCATCTTGACGCGCTGCGCCTCGCCGCCCGACAGCGTGCCCGCCGGCCGGTCCAGGGAGAGGTAGCCGAGCCCGATCTCCACGAAGGAGTCCAGCGTCCGCTGGAGCGCTTCGAGCAGCGGAGCCACCGACGGCTCCTTGAGTCCGCGCACCCACTCGGCCAGGTCCCGGATCTCCATCGCGCAGGCGTCGGCGATGCTGATCCGCTTGATCTTCGAGGACCGGGCGCCCTCGCTGAGCCGGGTGCCGTCGCACTCGGGACAGGTGGTGAAGGTGACCGCCCGCTCCACGAACGCCCGGATGTGCGGCTGCATCGACTCCTTGTCCTTGGACAGGAACGACTTCTGGATCTTGGGGATCAGTCCCTCGTAGGTGAGGTTGATGCCGTTGACCTTGATCTTCGTCGGCTCTCCGTAGAGGAAGGCCTGCAGCTCCTTCTTGGTGTACCTGCGGATCGGCTTGTCCGGGTCGACGAAGCCCGACTGGGCGTACAGCTGCACGGTCCACTGGCTGTCCGACTTCCAGCCGGGGATGGTGAACGCGCCCTCGGACAGCGACTTGGAGTCGTCGTAGAGCTGGGTGAGGTCGATGTCGGTGACCGAGCCCCGGCCCTCGCAGCGCGTGCACATGCCGCCGGTGCGCTGGAAGGTGGCCTTCACCGTCTTGGTCTTCGCGGCCCCGCGCTCGACGGTGATCCCGCCGCTCGCCCGGACCGAGGCCGTGTTGAAGGAGTAGGCGCTGGGCGGACCGATGTGCGGCTTCCCGAGCCGGCTGAACAGGATCCGCAGCATCGCGTTGGCGTCGGTGGCGGTGCCGACTGTGGAGCGCGGGTCGGCGCCCATCCGCTGCTGGTCGACGGTGATCACCGTCGTCAGCCCCTCCAGGACGTCGACCTCGGGCCGGGCGAGGGTCGGCATGAAGCCCTGGACGAAGGTGCTGTACGTCTCGTTGATCAGCCGCTGCGACTCGGCCGCGATCGTGTTGAACACCAGCGAGCTCTTGCCCGAGCCGGAGACCCCGGTGAACACCGTCAGCCGGCGCTTGGGGATCTCGATGCTGACGTCCTTGAGGTTGTTCTCGCGCGCTCCGTGTACGCGGATCACGTCGTGGCTGTCGGCACCGTGCGGCGCGGGCGGCTGCGCGCCCTTCCTCGTGGCCATGCTGATCGTGTCTCTCCGTCCGTGGGCGCGGCCGGGGCCGCGCGCCGCCGTCTTTCCGTCTCTCATGCCGGTTCTGCTACCCGTTCTACGTCACGTCCCGGTTCTACGTCCCCGGAACGCCCGACGGCAACGGTCCACCGGCGCGTCGCGCGCGCCTACTGGTCCTGGACGAGGCCCAGCACATTGCCGTCGACGTCCGTGAAGGTGGCCACGAGCCGGCCGCCGCCCACGTCCTTGGCCGCGTCCCGCACGGTCCCGCCGGCCGCCGTGACCTCGGCCAGCTTCGCCTCGATGTCCGGCACGTGCCAGTAGGCCACCGGCGAGGTCATGCCCTGCGGGCCGCCGCCCGGCACGAGCCCGATGTGCTGGCCCTCGACGTCGAAGCCGACGTAGTACTCGCTCTCGGTCTGCGGCCGGACGCCGAGCAGCGCGGCGTACACCTCGGTCGCCTTCGCGAGGTCGGTCACCGGGTGCAGCACGGTCTTGATGCCCTGGGTGGGGGTGCCGGTCATGATCGCTCCTGTGATCGGGGGTCCCGGGGGACCGGGTCGGTGTCGTGCGGACGTCGCCCTCCGACGCGCACGCCAGCCACGCTACGTGCGGCCCGGGGAGGGCGCTTCTCGATTCCTGACCGGTTCGGCGGCGGGTGCTTCGGCGGCGGGTGCTTCGGCCGCCTCCCGTTCGGCCGCCTCCGGTTCGGCGGCGTGCGGACCGAGGCCGAGCGCCGCGAGGAACGCCGTCGCGGCGGGGGTGCTCCCCGCCGCGCTCCACACGGCGTACTCGACGCGGGTCGGCGCGTCCGTGACCTCGATCGTGGCGACACCGGTGAGCTGGTGCACGTACCGGGAGGGGAGCAGGGCGACGGCCAGGCCCTGGCCGACCAGGCGTGCCATGAAGAGGTCCGCCGTCGTCACCTCGAAGGCCACGTCACGGGTGAGGCCCGCGGCCGCGAACGCCAGGTCGGACTGGACGCGCCCGGCCGTCCCTGCCGGCAGGTCCACGAAGACCTCCGAGGCGAGCCGGCGCAGCTCCACCGCAGGCCCGTCCGCGAGCGGGTGGTCCGGGGCGACGACGGCGACCAGCCGGTCCTCGGCGAGGGCGTGGGCGCGGACCCCGCTCGGCGGGTCCGCCGCCGGGGGCAGCCCGAGGAACGCCACGTCCAGGGCGCCGTCCCTGACCTGCTCGGCGAGTTCCTCGCTCGCGCCCACCCGCAGACCGATCCGCACCCGCGGGTACCGCTCCCGGAACGTGCGCAGGGCCGCGGGCACGTCCACCGCCGCGACAGTGGGGATGAGGCCCACGGCCAGCCGCCCCCGCACCTCGCCGACGGCCGCGGCGACCTCGGCCGCCGCCCGCTCGGCGGCCTCCAGGCTCTGCCGGGCGGCCGGCAGGAACGCCGCCCCGGCCGGGGTGAGCCGCACCCTGCGGCTGGTCCGGTCGAAGAGCCGCGCGCCCAGCTCCCGTTCGAGCTTGGCGATCTGGTGGCTGAGCGCGGACTGGACCACCAGGCACCGTTCGGCGGCCCGGGTGAAGCTGTTCGTCTCGGCGACGGCGACGACGTACCGCATCTGCTGGAGGTCCATCCATCCATCGTGAATCACGATGGATGGAGTGACAAGCATGTGTTGGACTCATGGATGCGCGTCGCCCGAGACTGCGGGCATGACCCGTCCGACCGTCCTGTCCCGCACCCTCCTCACGGCGCTCGCGCCCGTCTCGTGGGGCACCTTCTACGTCGTCACCACCGAACTCCTCCCGCCCGCGCACCCCCTCTTCGCGGGGCTCCTGCGGGCGTTGCCCGCCGGTCTCCTCGCACTCGCGATCGGCCGGACCCTGCCGCGCGGCGCGTGGTGGGGCAAGGCCGCCGTGCTCGGCGTCCTCAACATCGGGCTGCTCTTCCCGCTGTTGACCGTCGCCGCCGAGCGGCTCCCCGGAGGCGTGGCGGCCACCCTGGCGGCGGCCCAGCCGCTCGCGGTCGCCGTCCTGGCCGTGGCGGTCCTCCGCGAGCGGTTCTCGGTCCGGCGGCTGGTCTGGGGCCTGGTCGGCGTGTTCGGCGTCGGTCTGGTCGTGATCGGGCCGGGCGCGGGGTTCGGGCTCGTCGGGGTCCTCGCCGGGCTCGGCAGCGCGGCCTCGATGGCGCTCGGCGTGACGCTCACCAAGCGCTGGGGGCGGCCCGCCGGGGTGGGCCCCACCACCTTCGCCGGGTGGCAACTCACGGCGGGCGGACTGTTCCTGCTGCCGCTGACCCTCCTCGTGGAGGGCGCGCCGCCGGCCGTCGACGGGCGCGCCGTCCTCGGCTACCTGTGGCTCGGGCTGGTCGGCGGACTGATCGCCTTCGTCCTGTGGTTCCGCGGGCTCGGCGCGCTGCCGGTCACCTCGGTCGCTGTGCTCGTCCTGCTCTCGCCGCTGGTCGCCGCCGTGCTCGGCGCAGCCCTGCTGGGCCAGACCCTGGGCCCGGTGCAGCTCCTCGGCTTCGGGCTCTGCCTCGCGGCGATCGTCGCGGCGCAGCTGCCCGCGCCGGCCGCCCGGAGAGCCGCCGCGTGAACCGCGTAGTCACGCTTGAACTGCGTAAACGTCAGGACTCCCGCCGAGGGGTCAGGACCGGATCCCGGCCGGGCCGATTCACCCGCTTGCCGGACATCGAGTTGCGGCTAATGTCGTATTAAGGCCACATGTGCACCCCCTCGTCTCCCGCGCTCACGCGGAGAGGGGGAGGGGGCGTACGGAAGGAGCCCCCCATGACCCGCACATTGCGTGGCGCGATCGCCCTGGCCGGAGCCGCGGCCCTGTCCCTGGGCGCGGTCTCGATGAGCGGCGCGGCCCAGCCGGGCGCGGCCGCGGCGCAGGAGCAGGTGAAGATCGGCCTGCTGCTCCCCGAGAGCAAGACCACGCGCTACGAGAAGTTCGACCGGCCGTACATCGAGCAGAAGATCAAGGAACTGGCACCCGACGCGCAGATCGACTACTACAACGCGGCGGAGAGCGCCACGACCCAGCAACAGCAGGTCAACACCGCGCTCACCAAGGGCAATCAGGTGCTGATCCTGGACGCGGTGGACTCCAAGTCCATCCAGTCCTCGGTGCAGAAGGCCCATGACGCGGGCGTGAAGGTCGTCGCGTACGACCGCCTCGCGCAGGGCCCCGTCGACGCCTACGTCTCGTACGACAACCGCAAGGTCGGCGAGTTGCAGGGACGGGCACTGCTCGACGCGCTCGGTGACAAGGCCGAGAGCGGCCAGATCGTGATGCACAACGGCTCGCCCACCGACCCGAACGCGGCCGAGTTCAAGGCGGGCGCGCACTCCGTGCTCGACGGCAAGGTGAAGATCGGCAAGGAGTACGACACCCCCAACTGGGACCCGAACAACGCCAACCAGCAGATGTCGGGCGCCATCAGCGCACTGGGCAAGGACAACATCGTCGGCGTGTACTCGGCCAACGACGGTCTCGCCGCCGGTATCGCCACCGCCCTCAAGGCCGCGGGCATCAACGTGCCGTTGACCGGTCAGGACGCCCAACTCGACGCCATCCAGCGGATCCTGCTCGGCACCCAGACCATCACGATCGAGAAGCCGTACAAGCCGGAGGCCGACATCGCCGCGACCATGGCGGTCGATCTCGCCGAGGGCAAGGAACTCCCGAAGGACCTGGTGCCGCTCACGGTCACCAGCGGCAGCGGCCAGAAGGTCCCGGCCAACCTGCTCACCCCGATCGTGGTCGACAAGGACAACATCGGCGACACGGTCGTCAAGGACGGTCTGTACACGGTCGACGAGATCTGCACACCCGCCTACGAAGCCGCCTGCCAGGAGGCAGGTCTGGAGTAGGAGGAGCGGCAGGAGGAGCCGGAGCGGCGGCAGCCGCCGCCGCACCGACAACGCGACGGGGGCCGGGTAGGAGGCGGTTCGCGGTGCCCGAAACACCTGTGCTCAGTCTGCGGGGGATCTCGAAACGGTTCGGCGCCGTCCAGGCGCTCTCCGACTTCGACCTGGACGTCCACCCCGGGGAGGTCGTCGCGCTCGTCGGCGACAACGGCGCCGGCAAGTCGACCGCCGTCAAGGCGATCGCCGGGGTCAACCCGCCGGACGAGGGCGTCATCAGCTGGGAGGGCCGCCCGGTCACCGTGCACCGGCCGCACGACGCCCAGAACCTCGGTATCGCCACCGTCTACCAGGACCTGGCGCTCTGCGACAACCTGGACGTCGTCGGCAACCTCTTCCTCGGCCGCGAACTGAAGCGCTGGGGCGTGCTCGACGAGGTCGGCATGGAGCGGCGCTCGCGCGAACTGCTCGACACCCTCTCCATCCGCATCCCCAGCGTGCGCATCCCCGTCGCCTCCCTCTCCGGCGGCCAGCGCCAGACCGTGGCGATCGCCCGTTCCCTGATCGGCGACCCCAAGGTCGTCATCCTGGACGAGCCGACCGCCGCGCTCGGCGTGGAGCAGACGGCCGAGGTCCTCGACCTCGTCGAACGGCTCCGCGAGCAGCGCCTCGGCACCATCCTGATCAGCCACAACATGGTGGACGTGATGGCGGTCGCCGACCGCATCGCGGTGCTGCGCCTCGGCCGGAACAACGGCTTCTTCGACAAGCGCTCCACCTCCACCGAGGAGATCATCTCCGCCATCACCGGGGCGAGCGACAGCGCGGTCACGCGCCGCCAGGCCCGCAAGCGGGAAGAGGAGGAGCGATGAGGCGCGACCGAGACCGCCACGACCCCTCCGCCCCCGGCTCCGGCGACGGCTTCGGCGACGGCGTCGGCCAGGAGCCGGCCCATGACGCCCTGCCCGCCGTCGACACCCGGCTGATCGTCCGGGAGGAGGGCTTCAAGGGGTACGTCGGGGAGTTCGGGCGGAAGCTGCGCAGCGGCGAGCTGGGCTCGCTGCCCGTCGTCGTCGCCGTGATCATCATCTGGACGGTCTTCGGCACGCTGGACAGTGCCTTCCTCTCCGCGCAGAACCTCTCCGACCTCAGCCAGCAGATCGTCGGCACGGGGATGATCGCGATCGGCATCGTCTTCGTGCTGCTGCTCGGCGAGATCGACCTGTCCGTCGGCTCCGTCAGTGGCCTGTGCGCCGCGATCTTCGCCGTGCTGAACGTGCTGAACGGCATGAACGAATGGCTGGCCCTGCTCGTCGCCATCGCCGGCGGAGCCGCCGTCGGACTCATCCAGGGCTTCTTCTTCGCCAAGGTCGGCGTGCCCGCGTTCGTCGTCACCCTGGCGGGCAACCTCGCCTGGAACGGCCTCATGCTGCAGGTGCTCGGCACCAGCGGCACCGTCAACATCCCGAGCGAGTCCATCGTCTCGGAGCTGTACTCGACGATCTTCCACAGCCCGGCCGCCGCCTACATCACGGCGGCCGTCGGCGTCGGGCTCTTCCTGGGCGCCCAGCTCCTCGACGCCCGGCGGCGCCAGCGCGCCAGGGTGCCGTTCCGGCCGATCGCCGAGATCGTGATCCGTACGGTCGTCATCGCCGCGATCGCCTTCGTCGCCGCGTACATCCTCAACCAGTACCAAGGGCTGCCGCTCGCGCTCCTGGTTTTCCTGATCCTCCTGGTCGTCGTCGACTTCGTGCTGCGCCGCACCTCGTACGGGCGGCAGATCTTCGCCGTCGGCGGCAACATCGAGGGTGCCCGGAGGGCCGGCATCAGCGTGCCGTTCATCCGGATGACCGTCTTCTCCATCGCCGGCACGATGGCGGCGGTCGGCGGCCTCTTCCTGGCCGGTCAGATCCAGTCCGCCAGCCAGACCTCCGGCGGCGGCAACCTCCTGATGAACGTCATCGCCGCCGCCGTCATCGGCGGCACCAGCCTCTTCGGTGGACGCGGCTCGGTCTGGTCCGCCCTGCTCGGCGCGCTGGTGATCGGCTCGATCCAGTCCGGCATGAACATCATGGGCGTCAGCAACGCCGTTCAGTTCATGATCACCGGCGCGGTCCTGCTGGCCGCCGTGGTCGTCGACTCCCTCTCCCGCCGCAGCCAGAAGGCGGCAGGCCGCGCCTGAGCCACCCGCCCTCCGGCGCGGCTACTCGCCGCGTGCGTGCAGGGCGTCCAGGGAGGCGAGTTCGTCCTCGGTGAGCCGCAGCGCTCCCGCCGCGACATTGGCCGCCAGATGGTCCGGGTCGCCGGTGCCGGGGATGGCGAGCACGTGCGGACCCCGGTGCAGCGTCCACGCGAGCCGGACCTGGGCCGGGCTCGCCCCGTGCGCACGGGCCACGGCGAGCACCTCCTCGTCGGCCTGCCCGCCGGCGCCGCTCTGGCCGCCCGTGGCGGCGATGGCGTAGAAGGGGACGTAGGCGATGCCCTGCTCGCCGCACGCGCGGACGAAGGCGTCGTGGTCGGGCCTGATCCCGATGCCGTACCGATTCTGCACACAGACCACGGGAGCGATCGCCCGTGCCTCCGCGAGCTGGTGCGGATGGACGTTGGAGAGACCCAGGTGGCGGATGAGCCCCGCCTCGCGGAGCTCGGCCAGCGCCCCGAAGCGCTCGGCGACCGAGTCGGTGCCGAGGACGCGCAGGTTCACCAGGTCGAGGTGGTCACGCCCGAGCTGGCGCAGGTTCTCCTCGACCTGCCCGCGCAGCTCCTCCGGGGTCCTGGCGTGTTCCACCCACTGCCCGGAAGGGCCTCGGGCCGGGCCGACCTTGGTGCTGATGACCAGCTCGTCCGCGTACGGGGCGAGGGCGCGGTTGATCAGCTCGTTGGCGGAGCGCAGGGGAGAGAAGTAGAAGGCGGCGGTGTCGATGTGGTTCACGCCGAGCTCGACCGCCCGGCGCAGCACCGCGACGGCCTGGTCCCGGTCGCGGCTCACGGCGTTCGGGACGAGGGCCTCGCCGGTCTGCGGCAGGCGCATCGCGCCGAAACCGATCCGGTTGACGGTGAGGTCGCCGAGCGTCCAGGTGCCCGAGGCGGCGGCTGTGATGATCGTTTCGGTGCTCATGCCGGGGATGATGCCCCGGCCGACGGCTCGGGCGCCAGTGCGTCCGGTGTGACCTTCGCCGGGCGGTGGGCGCCGGGGGTGTGGCCGAAGGCGCGCCGGAAGACCTCGATGAAGGCGCTGGCCGACGACCAGCCGCAGCGGTGGGCCACCGTGGTGACCGGGACGCCGTCCGCCAGGAGCAGCAGCGCGTGGTAGAGCCGTGCCTGGGTGCGCCATTGAGGGAACGTCATGCCGAGTTCCGTGCGGAACAGCCGGCTGAGGGTCCGCTCGCCCGCCCCGGTCGCCCTGCCGAGCTCGGCCAGGGTCCGGGGGTCGGCCGGGTCGGCGCGGAGCACCGCGCAGACGGCCACGAGACGGGGATCGGCCGGCGTGGGCAGCCGCAGCGGCTGCTGGGGCGAGGACCGCAACTCGTCCCGCAGGACCGCGAGGAGCCGGCCGCGCTCGGGGCTGTCGTCCTCGGGTGAACGGGTGTACGCGAGGATCAGCTCGCGCAGCAGGGGGCTGACGGCGAGCACGGTGGGCGCGTCCAGGCCGAGCGGGTTGTCGTCGGCGGGCAGCCCGATGAGGTGCAGATCGAGGCGTCCGTGCGCGCGGTGCGCGTGGACGGTGCCGGCCGGGACCCAGATGGCGCGGGTGCCGGGCGCGAACCACGTACCGGCATCGGTGGTGACGGCCAGCACGCCGGAGTCCGCGTAGACGATCTGGTGGTCGTCGTGCCGGTGCGCGTCGACCCGCTCGCCCGGCGACAGCGGCTGGGCCCGGGTCGGGGCCTGCGGGGTGTGGCGCACGGACCGGTCGGGGGTCGGGGGCCGGGATCGGCGGGGATTCGACACAAGTCGGCAGGTTATCGAAAGCACGACACGCTTCGCCTCGCCAGGATCGAGGGGTGCTGACGACGACATCGCGACCTCATCGCCCCCTCACCCTGCTGACCTGGGGACACGCCTGCGTGGACGTCTATCAGGGAGCCGTCGCGGCCCTCGTGCCGTACTTCGTCGCCGAGCGCGCCTACGGCTACGCCGCCGCCTCGGCCGTCGTACTCGCCGCCTCGCTGCTCTCCTCGTTCGTACAGCCGCTGTTCGGGGCCCTCACCGATCGGCGGGCACTGCCCTGGCTGCTGCCGGTGAGCACCGTCCTCGCCGGCGCCGGGATCGCCCTGAGCGGCGTCGGCGGCTCGTACCCGCTCACGCTGGCCGCGGTCGCGCTCTCCGGGATCGGTGTCGCCGCCTACCATCCCGAGGCGGCAAGGGCCGCCCGCCGGGCGAGCCGCGGCAGCCACACCGCCATGGGCTGGTTCTCCCTCGGCGGCAACCTCGGCTTCGCCACCGCCCCCGTCCTGGTCGCCGCAGTCCTCGCCACCGGCGGCCTGGCCGCGACCCCGCTGCTCGTCGTGCCCGCGCTCGCCGGCGCCGCCCTGTGCGCGGCGGCCCTCC
>NZ_JBEZNQ010000086.1:0-30649 GCF_040653315.1 Streptomyces sp. NPDC047981
GAGCCCAGCTCGTACCGGCCGCCGAGGCGACGCGGCTCTTCCATAACTGATCCAGCCCTCTCCGTCTGTCCCGACCGCACCCGTGTGTGGTCCGGTCGGCGTCATGCCAGTCCTCGGTTTGAGCCGCACGAGGTCTTCGCGCCGAGTTTCGGAGGGTTCGGGGGTGGCAGCACTCACAGTGCCCCCGGTACGCCGGCCTCGTACGGAGGTCGCATACGCCGTGGGGCCGATGCGAGCGAAGGATGTGCGCTCGATGTACTGCGAGGGCCTACGACAGGAGTGATGGTCGAGGACGAGAAGCGGTCGAGGACGCAGCGCCTGTGCTGATCGGGTCTTCTCTCGGGGTGGCTACCGTCGGTCAAGAAACCGAGCGAGTGAGTGCCTCACAGCCGGGCACGGTCTTCATGTCCCGGACGGGCGATCGCTCCCGAACCGCTTGCTCCCTGTCCTGTTCTCCTGATTCCAGTCAACGTCGGCATGGCCGCTCACAGATCAGGGACTCTCCCTAGTCGTCTGAACCTGCCCGGGGGGGCGCTGATCTTCTACGGCGCGCTGCGTTTCCCAGGAAATCTGGTATCAGATCCAGAATTGCGCGGCGCCAGCGCAGAAGGCTCTGCGGGCGCGGTCGGCGGCGGCGAGGGCGGGCCACCGATCGGCCGCCGCGTCCACAGCCGCCCGCTCGAGCCCGCGTCGCGAGGGCGATGGTCGAGGACCGCCCGTCGTTCGACGGCCCTCGGCCCCACTGGCGGCGATGTTGAGGAGGTGCCGTCCTCCTCGGGGGTGACGGCGCCGAAGCGGCTTGTCATTCCTTGACGGCACCGCCCGTCAGGCCCCGGACGAAGTAGCGCTGGAGGAGGACGAAACCGAGCACCACCGGGATCGCGGCCATGACCGAACCCGCCATGAGCAGGTCCCAGCGGGGTGCGAACTGGTTCTGGAAGCGGGCCAGTCCGACCGGAAGCGTACGCAGGAGCTCGTTGTTCGTCACGAGGGACGGCCAGGCGAACTCGCCCCAGGTCCACATGAACTTCAGCACCGCGACCGTGCCGAGCGCTGCCCAGGAACTGGGAAGCAGCACGCTGACCAGCGTACGGATCCGGCCGCAGCCGTCGAGGGCGGCTGCTTCGTCCAGCTGGATGGGCAGGGTGATGAAGTGCTGGCGTAGCAGGAAGATGCCGGTCGGGCTCGCGAGGAAGGGGATGATCAGCGCCCAGTAGGTGTCGATCCAGCCCAGGTCCCGCATCATCAGGTAGAGCGGCACGAGGATGACCTGGGTGGGAATCATCAGAGTGGCCAGCATCAGGGTGAGGACCATCTCCCGTCCGCGGAATTTGATCCGGCTCAGTCCGTAGGCGGCGAACGTGTCGAAGACGAGGTTTCCGGCGACGACCGCGGCGGCGACGAGGACCGAGTTCCCGAACCACTGCCAGAACGGGAATCGGGTGAGGACCTCGCTGTACGCATCGAGACTCACGGAGGCGGGGACGAGCCGCGCGCTCGTGCCGATGAGGTCCTCCATCGGCTGCAGTGAGGTCAGGACCATCCACAATACGGGGAGGCCCGCGAAGATGCTGATGAGGAGCAGCCACAGTGCTCGGGGAAGCCCGCTGGCGGGACGGCGTGTCATGACTCCTCCCGGGAGGTCAGCCGCATACGGATAACGGTGATCAGCAGGAGGATCACGAACAGGACGACCGAGGCTGCCGAGGCGATTCCGACGTCGGTGAGGAGCTTGGTGTAGATGAAGGTGACCACGGTGAGCGTGGAGGTGCCCGGACCGCCCTCGGTCATCACCCACACCTGGTCGAAGACCTTGAAGGAGTTGAAGAGGAGCAGCAGGAAGACGGCCGCTCCGGCGGGGCGGAGCATGGGGAGAGTGATCGAGCGGAACTGGCGCCATGGACCGGCACGATCGATCGTGGCGGCCTCGTAGAGTTCCGCCGGGATGCGCTGCAGCCCTCCGAGGAGGATCAGGGCATAGATGCCGAAATCCTTCCAGATGCTGACCAGGGCAACAGCAGGCAGGGCGAGGTCACTGTCGAAGAGCCAGCGTGCGCCGTCGACGCCGACGAGCCCGACGAGCGTGTTGATCAGACCGTGGTCCGGTTCGTAGAGCCACTTCCATATCAGGCCCGCGACGACCATGGGGATGACGGCGGGCAGGACGGTGATGGTCCGCACGAGCCGGGCGGAGGCGAGTTCACGGTTGGCGGCCATCGCGGTGGCGAGGGCCAGAACGTAGGTGCCGGCCATGGTGAGGACGGTGAACACCAGGGTGTTGAACAGGCTCTCCCGGAAGGTTCCCGGCCCCAGGATGGCGCGGTAGTTCTCAGCGCCCACGAACACCTTCGGGCCCAGCATGTTCCACCGGTCTGTGGACAGCAGCATCGACTGGATCATCGGATAGAACGTGAAGCCGAGGATCACCAGCAGGGCGGGGGCAACGGACAGCCAGCCGGCCAGAGCCCCTGAGGGCTTGCGCCGGCGGCGCCCGGTGCCGCGCGGGCGGCGGTCGCCGCCCGCGCGGTCCGAGGAGAGCTCCGCACGAAGCTCACTTGCCGTAGGCATGGTTTCTATCGCCCCGCGTCCAGTGCCTTGCCGACTTCCTCGTCGATGGAGGACAGGGCCTCGTCGACGGAGTTCTGGCCGTTGACGCCGGCGACGATCGCCGACTTCTGCTTCTCCCATCGGGTGGACCAGCCGTGACGGTCCTGGAGGACCAGGTCGGGGGTGTTGCGTTCCGTCTGCTCAAGGATCGCCGTCCAGTTGGGGTCGCCCTTGATCTTCTTGTCGTACTCCGCCTTGACTTCGGGGGTCACCTTCGCCGGGTCGTAGGGGAAGATCGCGTGGAAGTCCATGTACTGGACGCTGCGCTCGGGGGACGCGAGCCACTTCATGAAGGTGCCGGCGGCTTTGGTCTCCTGCCCGAGGGCATTGGCGACGAGGCTGTGGCCTCCGACCATCGAGCAGCCGCTCTCGGGGCCCTTGGGCATCGGCGCGACGGCCCACTTGCCCTCGGTCTTCGCACCGCCGGCCTCCACGTTGGCGATGACCGACTGATAGAAGGAGAACATCGCGACCTTGCCGTCGATGAACCCGTTGAGCGCGCTGGTGCCGACCGGAGACGTCTTGTCCTGGTAGAACGAGCGCATGTAGTCCATCGTGGCCTTGCCCGCCTCGGAGTTCTGCGTCGACTTCTTGTAGTCGGGCGAGGTGAGGTTGCCCCCCGCCTGGCAGAGGAAGCTCTCCCAGGTGGAGTTGATGGCGTTGACGTGGTCGTCCATGCCCTTGAACTGCCAGCCGCTGATCTTGCTGCCGTCGGACGCGGACTTCTGCGTGATGGCGGTGGCGGTCGCCTTCAGTTCCTCCCATGTGGCCGGAGGTTTGGTGTATCCGTACTTCTCGAGCACGTCGGTGCGGTAGAGCATGACGGTGGCGTCGAAGTACAGCGGGGCGCCGTAGACCTTGTTCTGGTACTCGTTGACCTCGATCAGGTCGTCGAACTTGGCCAGGTCTGCGCTGGTGTAGCCGACCTGGTCGAGAGAGGCGAGGCTGCCCGCCTTCAGGTAGTCGAGTTCGAGACCGTTGTTCATGAGCCACACGTCCGGTCCCTGACCGGCGGCCATGGCCTGCTTGATCTTCTCGCGACCGTCCTTCCATTCGAGCTGGGTCAGGTTGACCTTGATGTCGCTCTGGGAGGCGTTGAACTGGTCGACGAGCTGCTGGACCTTGTCGTCCTGGCCGATCCAGAACGGCATGGACCAGAACTCGATGGTGCCCTTGCCGTCGCCTTGGCTCCCGGCGGCGGCACCGCCGGAAGTAGAGGAACAGGCGGAGGCGGTGATGGCGCAGGTGGACGCAAGCGAGAGGGCTATGAGCCAACGGCGTCGGGGTCGTGCCATGGTTCTTTCTCCAAAGGATGCGCGTGGAACGGAGAGAGGCGGTGATCGTGAGCAGGAGCAGTCAGGGCGTGCGAACCCAGAACTCCACGGAGTGCGGGGGAACGGTGATCGTGAGTTGAGGACCGTTCTTGAACCCGACGTTCTGGTTGTTCGTCGCGGGGCCGTAGCGGTGGCCCTGGAACGGAGCGGCGGTCTGTGTGTCCACGGTGTAGGTGAACGACTCCGTGGCCGAGCGGTTGGTGATGGCGAAGACGGGCTTCCCAGCCGGCGTCTTCCAGGCCATGATCCGCTGGTTCTCCAGGCGGGCGGACTCGTCGACCATGTAGCGCACGGAATCCCACGGCATGTACTTCACGAAACCGGCGACGCCGTTCCAGTTCTGCGGGTTCCAGGTCCAGTGGCCGGGCGCCAGATCCGGGAAGCGGGAGAAGTCGGTGTCGGACGGCGGTCGCCAGAAGCCGAGTGAGTATCCCGGAGCTTCAGCGTTGGCGATCGGCTTCAGCGCGTGCAGCCAGAACCAGGTTGGAGCGTCCTGAAACACCATCCAGTTCATGATCGACTGGGCGGTGTTGATCGTCCGCCAGTCCGAGGTCTCGTTGTCCAGGTATTCGAACTCGTTGTTGAAGACGGGCTTCCCGGCGGCCCCAGAGGTGTACTCGTCCGGGGTCTGGTGCATCTTGCTGTCCGCGCCGATGTGGTGGTACGTCCAGGCGTCCACGTAGGAAAGGGCGGTGGAGTCCGCCTTGAGCGCCTGGCCGATCGCACCGTTCCAGCCGTCCTGGCTGTCGGCTGTGATCATCACGTCGGGATACTTGGCGCGGATCCGCGACGCCGTGGCCTTGAACGTCGCGAGGTATTCGGACGGCGAGTAGACGCAGGACGAGTACTTGGTGCTATAGCGGGGCTCGTTCTGCAGGCCCCACATGGAGATGGGGACACCGCCGGCGGTGAGGTAGTCGAGGTCGGCGACGAGGGCGTCACCGAACTGACCGAGGAATGTCGCGTCGAACTGCTTCAGCTTGCCGCCGATGTAGGAGTCGTTCGATTTCCAGCCCGGGGCCGGCGACCAGTATTCGACCGAGGTGCCCTCGATCCCGGCCTGCCGGATCATGTCGGCGAGCTGTGCGGTCTGGCCCGGGTAGCGGCCTCGCATGAGTTTCCGGGTGGGGTCGAGACCGCGGTAGTACAGGCCCATGGCGAGGCGGCAGTAGCGGAAACCCCGGTCGGTCCGGCCAGCCTTGAGCATCTCGTTGTAGAAGCGCGTGCGCTCGGAGTCGGTCAGGTCGTACGGCACGCCGTTGATCTCGTCGGGCAGTCCGTTGTTATTGGACCCGATCGAGTCGGACTGGATCTCGAAACCAAGGCCGAGGATCGTCTGCTGACGCGCCTTGTCGAAACGGATCACATAGCTGCCGGAGGTGGCGGCTGTGGCGGTCGAGAAGTTGACGAGCGGTGAGAACGCGGTGGCGACACCGGCGACGGCGGCACCGCGCAGGAGCGACCTGCGGCTGGGGCTGTGAGAGGACACTGTGGCATCTCCTTCGATGGCAGAGCGTTACGATCCGGCCAGGGGGAAGTCCGGACTCGATCGACAGGGGCCGGGCAGTGATCGAGAGATGGGGGAACTGGGCTGAAGGCCCTGCTGAGGACGGACCGTGATCCGCACCTCGCAGAGGTGGGAGCACGGTGGGTGCTCGCGGGGGGCGGACCGTCCCGGGCCACCCCGCGCCGATGGTGGCTAGAAGCGGGCGACGACGTAGCGGTCGACGATGTCCCAGTCCACCTCGGCGCCCAGACCCGGACCCTGAGGGACGGTCAGGGCACCGTCCCTGAACTCGGGAGGATTCCTGAGGATTCGCTCGCGGATCGGGTTGGGCAGGCGGTTGTACTCGTACGTTCGCAGGTTGGGCGTCGCCGCGCAGAGCTGGAGGGCCGCGCACAGGCTCACGCCCGACCCGACACCGTGGGGAGCGATGTCGATATGGAAGGCGGAGGCGAGGGCGGCGAGACGCGTGGCTTCGGTGAAGCCCCCGCAGCGGGCGACGTTCGGCATGAAGACGTCTATGGCTCCGTGCAGGAGGGAGTCGCGCAGGTCGAAGCGGGTGAAGTGCGTCTCGCCGTTGACGACGGTGAGACCCGTGCGACGGCGCAGCTCTGCGAGGTTGGCGAGGTCGTCGACCTGGAGCGGTTCCTCGTACCAGGAGATGCCGAGGTCGCGCAGAACGCGTCCGACGCGGGTGGCCTGGTCGAGGTCGTAGGCGCAGTTGACATCGGTGAGGATGTCGATGTCTCCGCCGACGGCCTCACGTACGGCGGTGAGATGGGCCCGGTCTGTCCGCTCACCGCGGCCTATCTTGACCTTGAGGGCCTTGAAACCGTCCGCGACAAAGCCGAGGGCCTGCCGGGCCGATTCGGCCGGGTCGGTGTGCAGCGCGACCGGGCTGGCGTAGCAGTCGATCCGCTCGCGGATCGGGCCGCCGAGGAGTCGGTGCACAGGGGCACCTGCGAGCTTCCCCCGCAGGTCCCACAGGGCGAGGTCGATGCCGGCCAGCGCCTCCAGGTAGAAGCCCCGGTTGTGGCCACCGGCCGCCTGCCCCTGGTAGAGGCGCTCCCACACAGCGGTGGTGGCGGTGGCATCCTGGCCGATGAGGAGAGGAGCGAGGACGTTGGTCACGACGGTCGCCGTGACCTGGGGGGACGGCAACCCGTAGCACTCACCTATGCCGACCGTGCCGTCCTCGGCGTGGACCTTGACGAGGGTGGCGTACTGGCCGCGGCGGGGCAGGACGAGGTGACTGGAGGCGGGGTAGCGCAGCCAGTCCGGGACATCCTCCGGGGAGTCATAGAGGTCGTCGAAGCTGGCTGAGAGGGCCAGCGCCTCGATCTTGGCGATGCGCGCGGGGTGCGAGGGCATGGGGTGCTTCTCCAGTGGATCGTGCCGTCGGGCGAGTTGCCGCCGGGCGGCGGTCGGGTCCCGGTCAGTCGCGGGCGGTCTCGCGACCGGTGAAGACCGCGATGAACGTGAGAGTGCAGCCGAGGAGGACGTACAAGGCGACCGGGGTGATGGTGCCGCTGGCGGCGAAGAGGGCGGTGCCGATGAAGGGCGCCGTGCCGCCGAAGATCGCGCCGCCGATCTCCCGGCCCGTGCTGACACCGCTGAAACGGACCTTGGCATCGAACTGCTCCGCGACCAGGGCGGCCTGGGGACCGAAGACCATGTCCTTGCAGACGGGCATGGCGATCACGTAGGCAAGGAAGATCAGCGGAGTACTGCGGCTCTCCAGCAGCTGGAAGAAGGGGAAGGCGAAGGCGGCGGTGGCGACGAGTCCTATGCCGACCATCCTCCGTCGGCCGATCCGGTCCGAGACGTATCCCCACAGCGGGATGGCTCCGATCTCCAGCGTCGCGGCGAGGGCGATGGACCAGAGCAGCGTCGATTTGGGGATGCCGAGCTCACTGGTCGCGTAGGCGAGAGTGAATGCCTGGATCAGGTAGCCCCACACGAAGCCGGAGACCGTGATGCCCATGGTCCGGACGACGGCGCCGGGTTGGGTGCGGAGCGTGTGCAGCAGAGGGAAGCGGGCCTTCTCGCCCTGCTGGTCGATCTCCGCGAAGACTGGTGTCTCCTCTATGCCACGGCGGGCCCAGACGCCGAACACGACCAGGGCGAAGCTGAGGAGGAAGGGGACGCGCCAGCCCCACAGGAGGAACGTGTCGTCAGGCAACAGGGAGACGAGACCGAAGACGGCGCTGGCGAGGACGAAACCGGCTCCGGTACCCATGGCAGGGATGGCGCCGTACAGACCGCGGCGTCCGGGCGGGGCGTTCTCCACCGTGAGCAGTGTCGCGCCGGCGAACTCGCCGCCCACCGCGATGCCCTGGGCGACCCGTAGCACGATCAGCAGGATCGGCGCCCAGACGCCGATCGTCGCATGGGTGGGCAGTATGCCCACCAGGGCGGTGGCCAGGCCCATGACGAACATGGTGACCAGGAGGACGTACTTGCGCCCTATCCGGTCGCCGATGTGGCCGAACACGATCCCACCGATCGGGCGGGCGGCGAAGCCCACCGCGAAGGTGGCGAAGGAAGCAAGGGTCGCACCGGTCGAGGAGGACCCGAAGAAGAGAGGGCCGAAGACCAGGGCGGAGGCGAGGCCGTAGAGGTTGAAGTCGTACCACTCCATCACGGTGCCGACGGTGCTGGCGACCATCGTGCGGCGCTGGTTCGGGGACTTCGGGTGCAGGCTCATCGCCGGGCTTTCTGAGACCGAGGAAACGCTCATGGGACGCACACCACCTGGGGGGAACCGGACCGTAGGAGCACAGCCAGTGCCATGAAGGTATTCCGTATACGAAATAACGTCTAGGGGATGTGGCGGAAAAGTTTCGCGCGGGTTGCCTTCGGTCAGTGCGCGGCCGGGGTCACCCGTCGGCTATGAGCCTGAACGGACGCACGGGAGGTGCGGTGACACCGGTCCCGGCGGCGAGCACGGCCCCGTCCAAAGGTCCCGGCCGGTCGAGCCGATGCGTAGCCGTGGTGGCGAACATCAAGCCCCCGCCGAAGGCGACGCTGCTCGTGTGGGGTGTCGGGAGGTGCACCGTACGCAGGCGACGGCCGTCCGGCGCGAGGCACAGGATCCGCCCGGTCCCCCACAGCGCCACCCAGAGGTTCTGGTCGTCGTCGACCGCCATACCGTCGGGACGTCCTGCCTCCGGCGGGAACGAGGCGAAGCGCGCCGGTTCACCGAGAGCACCGGACGCGGGATCCACCGGGTGGCGCGTGATGATGCCGCGCGCGCTGTCGGCGATGTACATGAGGCACCCGTCCGCCGTGAAGACCGGCCCGTTGGGCACGGTGAGGCCGTCGAGCACCTCGTGGACCGTGCCGTCGGGATCGACCCGGTAGAGAGAGCCGGCACCCAGCGCGGCGCCGACCTCCATGCTGCCCGCCCAGAAGCGGCCGGCACGGTCACACCCCCCGTCATTCATCCGCATGGCCCGGTCCGGCCGGTCCGCGGGACGCGCCAGCCAGTCGAGACCGCCACGGGCGTCGGCCAGAGCGATGCCCATGCCCGCCGCGACGATCCATCGCCCCGACGAAGCCCCCGAGGTGGGCGCCACTGCCCCCAACGGCATGTTGAGCCTCAGCAGCAACTCAGGGCTACCCCCTCCCACCCCACGCACCCGATACAGGTCTCCACGGAGCAGGTCCACGAAGAGGAGACTTCCGCTCATCCACCGGGCACCCTCGGCGAGGCGATGCCGCGTCGACGTGTAAGCGCGCCACGTGGGAGCGATCTCCTCCGCGGTCATCGGATCGCGCTTCCTGGCACGGCTTTGAGCAGGTCGAGCTCCTGCCGTACGGGCAGGCCCTCCCAGTCCCCCGTCGAGGCCACCGCGAACGCTCCGGTGATCACCGCGCGTTCCAGTCGACCCGCCACGGTGAGGCCGTCGAGGTGCCCCGACAGGTATCCGGCGACGAAAGCGTCTCCCGCCCCGATGGTGTCCCTGACCGTCACGGCCACCGCGGGACTCGCCAAGGACCCCGACGGATCGAACACCTCGGCACCGTCGGCGCCCCGCTTGACGACCACCTCGCGGACGCCGCTCTCCAGCAGGGCCTCGACCTGATCGGCCTCCGTCCTCGCGCCAGGGGGCGCGGCGAGAGCGAGTTCGTCGTCAGACGCCACGAGGATGTCGACGGACCGCATGAGCGGGCGCAGTACGGCCGCTGCGGCTTCCCTCGACCACAACTTCGCGCGGTAGTTCACGTCAAGGGAGACGGTCGTCCCCCCGGCCGCCGTCTCAAGGGCTCGGTGGACGGCGCCGAGTGGTCCGGTTCCCAGCGCAGCGGTGACACCGGTCATATGGAGTACTCGGGCGCCCTCCGTCAAGGCCGGCACCACATGGTCACGGTCCAGACGCGAACCCGCGGAACCCGTCCGGTAGTACGAGACACGCGTGAGGTCCGCGATCCGCGGCTCGAAGATCACAAGGCCGGTGGCGCCCTCGACCTCGATCGCCCGGCTCACGTCGACACCCTCGGCGCGCAGAGTGCGGAGTACCAGGGCGCCGAACTCGTCGTCCCCCGTGCAACCCACCCAACGCGCCTGGTGGCCGAGCCGCGCGAGCCCGATCGCCACGTTCGCCTCGGCGCCCGCCACGGACATCCGCAGCGCCCCGCCGATTCTGATGGGCTGGTCCGCCCGGAGAGCGACCATGGCTTCCCCGAATGTCAGCACGTCCATCACGATGCCTCCTCTGCGAGCGCCCGGAAGACGGACACGCGGTCGGACAGCCCCGTCGGGTCACCGTCGGCGGCCCGTCCGACGAGCGGGCTCCCGACACCGACCGCGAGTGCCCCGGCGGCCAGGAAGTCTCGAGCCGTGACGGCGTCGACGCCTCCCACGGGCACGAACGGCACGTCGGGGAAGGGCGCGCGGAGCGCGCGCAGCAGCTCCACGCCGCCCTGCCCGGCAGGGAAGAGCTTCACCGCTGTGGCCCCTTCGCGAAGAGCGCCGACGACCTCCGTGGGAGTGAGCGCGCCGGCCAACACGGGCAGGCCGAGAGCACGGGACGCCGCCACGGCTTCGGTGACTCCAGGCGTGACGACGTACCTCGCGCCCGCTTCCGCAGCGAGCCGGGCGTCGTCCGCGGTCAGCACGGTCCCCGCGCCGAGCAGAGCTTCGGGGCCGAGGGCCGCGCGGGCCTTCGCTATGACCTCCAGCGCGTCGGCGCCGCTGAGCGAGACCTCGACGAGATCGATTCCGGACCGTACGAGGGTGAGGACCGTGTCGAGGGCCGCTTCGGGGTTTCCCCCGCGCACGATGGCGATGAGCCGCCGTGAGGCGAGGGCGGTGATGAGGTCGAGGGGTAGCACGGTTGCCTCCCGGGCCCATTGAGGAAGTTTAGTAGATCGTATACGGTATCTGCACATCTTCAACTGCCGTCGGCGGCAGTCCGTTCCGCTGGTTCGACCTGTGAGGTGCACCGCATGGCCCGTACCGCTTTGATCACCGGAGCAGCCGGGGGGATCGGCCGCGCGGTCGCCACCCGATTCGTCGCCGACGGATACCGGGTTGTCGGTGTCGATGTCGTCGACCCCGGCCTTCCCGGAGTGACCTACGCGCGGGCCGACGTGACCGTGGCGGCTCAGGTGGCTGAGGCCGTTCGCTCGGCGCTCTCCGGAGGCGACACACTGGACGTGCTCGTGACGTGCGCAGGTGTGACGGAGGGCAAGCCCCTGCACCGGGCGACGGAACGGGAATGGGACGACGTACTCCGGGCAAACCTCGGTTCCGTGTTCCTGTGCGTCCGGGAAGTCCTGCCGCACATGATCGCGGCAAGGGCAGGCACCGTCGTGACGGTGGGATCGGTCCTCCACCGAACCGCCGCTCCGGGGCTGCCTGCCTATGCCGCCGCCAAGGGGGCGATCGCCGCGCTCAGCCGTCAACTCACCGTCGACTACGGCCAGTACGGGATCTCCTTCGTCACAGTCTCGCCGGGTTGGGTGCGCACGCCTGCTACCGAGTCGAGGCTCGACGGCACTGCGGACCTCGACCGGCTGAGCCAGAGCAACCCGCTCCGACTGTTGGGCACGCCTGAACACATTGCCGGAACGGTGGCGTTCGCCGCCTCCCCGGACGCTGCGCTGCTCAACGGCTCCGAACTGGTTCTTGATGCCGGAGCTTCGGTCGTCAGCCCGGCCAGCCTGCTGCGCGACGCCCACCGCGAGCGGATGGGGCTGCCCCCCCTCGGAATCTGAGGGGATCCCGTACGTCGAACGCGCCAAACGCAGCAGCTGGTGCGCTCCTGACTTCTTCCGACCGCCGGCGGAGACTACTCTGCCGCGACCGCCTCGTACTCGGACTGCGGGGCCGCGTGGGCTCGGGCAGCCCTGACGGCGGCCGCCTCGTCCCCGCTGCGGAGCGCACCCACGATGGCGTCGTGCTCCTCCACCACAGCCCGCCAGTTCGCCTCGTCCATCGGCGCCGTGATGCGGTAACGGCGGATCGTCAGCACCAGTTGCCCGGTCAGCTCGGCGAGAATCCGGTAACCGCTAGCCGCCGCGAGGGCGTGGTGGAAGCGCGTGTTCAGCTCGGGAAGGGCCCCGATGGCCCTGTCCGCGAGTGCCGCCCGCATGGCCACCTGGATCCGCTCCAGTTCGATCAGCAGGCCGGGGTCCACGTTCTTCGAGGCGAGCCGGCAGACCAGGCCCTCGATCGCTTCCCGCGCCAGGGACACGCCGCGCATCTCGTGGAGGTCCACCTCGGCCACGGTGACACCCGAATGCACACGGGAGACCACCAGGCCTTCTGACTCCAGGCGCTTCACGGCCTCGCGGACCGGGATCTTGCTCACCCCGTAATTGCGGGCCAGCTCGTCCATATTGATGCGCGCTCCCGGGGCGAGGTCACCGCGTGCGATGGCGGTACGCAGACTCTCGTGGACGAGGTCCGCCTTGCTCTTCACAGCAGGAATGCGACCCGACCAGCGCGTTCCGTTCATTCGTCTATCGTATGCGATATCTCTTCGCCGCCCAAGCGAGTCGCATGGCCGGGCTTGGCTCCGCGCACGGCGCGACGGGCTCGAGAATGACCCTGTGACCTCGTGGCTTCGTGCACCACATCGGCGCTGTGGAGACGAGAACACGACGGATCATCCGGCCGGCTGGCGTCGGACGGTAGGCGAGGGGCTCCTCGACGGCGCGCCAAACGGGGTTGGAGCGACGACCACTCCCGGTCGGGCACCCCAAGGATGGTCTTCAGGGAAGCAGGACCCGTCTCCCGCCGAGCTCTGCGTTCTCGGAACGTCGTCGAAGGATGCGGAGACGGTCAGCCCTCGGCGACCTCGTAGCGGGCCTGGGCCGTTGTGTGGGCGCGGGCGGCTTCGGTGGCCGCAGCCGGATCGCGCCTCCGCAGGGCATCGACGATGGCGTCGTGTTCGTCGATGACGGAACGCCAGCTGGTCGTGCTCACCGGTGCGGTGAGGCGGTACCGGCGAACCGTGAGCAGCAGCTGCTCGGTGAGATCGCCCAGGATCCGGTAGCCGGTCGCCTCGGCCAGCGCCCGGTGGAAGGAGGTGTTCAGTTCGGCCAGCAGTTCCATGGCACCCCGGTCGAGTGCCTTGCGCATGGCGTCCTGCGTCTTCTCCAGGTCCGCGACCAGCTCGTCGTCCGCGTGCTCCGCCGCCAGGCCCGCGACGAGAGTCTCGATCGCTTCCCGCGCCAGGAACACGCCGCGCATCTCGTGGAGGTCCACCTCCGCGACAGTGACGCCTGCGTGCACCTTGGAGACGAGGAGGCCTTCAGACTCCAGCCGCTTGACCGCCTCACGGATAGGGATCTTGCTCACGCCGAATTCCCGCGAGAGCTCGTCCATGTTGAGCTTGACCCCGGGGCGTAGCGTCCCCTTCGCTATCGCCGAGTGGAGGTTCTCGTAGACAAGGTCCGCCTTCGTCTTCACTGCCGGCAATCGCCCCGCCCAACCCTGATCCGCCATTCGTTCATCGTATGCGATATCTGGTCCGGCTCGATAGTGGGACGCGGTCGAGCGTCGTCGAGGCAGGCACGAAGGTCGGTTTCGGGCTTTTCGCGCGTTTCGCTGTGACGGCAGGAGAATCTTCAGGGAGAGCGGGGACGAGATGGGGTCACGCGGCAGTCAGCGCCGTGGCCTCCGTCATCCTGGCTCGTGCTGGCTCTGGGAGGTGCGTCGCCGGACGTGGGCCGGCGACCCTTCAGCGTGGCATCGCTCTGCCCGCGGCAACGCCAGGCCCGATGGAGGCCCCCGAGAGCCGACCGGCCCCGACATCGGCCCCAAGCTGCCAGGCTCACGAGGTCGGACGGACCCGCCGCAACGCCGTGCCCTCCCCGGCCCATGCGGACCAAGAAGGCGTGGCGAAGGGAGGAGAACCGAGTGGGAAACTCGGTGTGACGGGCGACGGCGGGCAGGTGCTCCGTTCCAACTATTCCCCCGGGCGCCGGTCCACGTCCTCGCTGTTCTCCGTCCTCCCGCCGCGCGGTACGAAGACGGGAGCGAAGGAGGGCGTCTCGGAGGCGTCCAGCGCCCCGGTCATCGCGATCTTCCAGATCGGGCCCGGGAGGCAGCCACCGCAGACCTTGTCGTAGTACTCACCGCCGATGGTGATGTCGAACATCGACTGCCTCTCGCCGACGTCGTCGCCGACCCAGACGGCCGTGGACAGGTTCGGCGTGTAGCCGACGAACCAGGCGTCCTTGCGGTCGTTCGTCGTACCCGTCTTACCGGCGTTGTCGCGGTCGCTCAGACCCGCCCTCGTACCGGTTCCGTCCTCGACGACGCCCTTCAGCATCTGGTTGATGGTGTCGGCCGTCCGCTCGCTCATCGCCCGCGAGCACTCGGTCTGAGGCACCTTCAGCTGCTCGCCGCCCGCGGTCTCGATCGACTCGATGGCGACCGGGGTGCAGTACGTGCCGCGGTTGGCGAAGGTCGCGTAGGCGGCGGCCATGTCGAGCGGGGTGGACTCCTGACCGCCTAGCGTGATCGAGGGCAGCTCCTCGAGCCGCTTGCCCAGCTCCCGTTCGTATCCCATCTTCTTCGCCATCTGGACCGTCTCGCACAGACCTGTCATCTGTTCCAGCTGAGCGAAGTAGGTGTTGATGGACGTGCCGAGCGCGCTCGTCATGTCCCACGTGCCGGCCTCGGACTCCAGCTCGTTCTGGAGGTCCCAGTTACCCGCGCCGGACGGATCGCCGGCGCAGGTGCGGAAGGAGTCCATGGGAAGCGAGATCCTCCACGGCGAGGAGAAGCTCTGTGCCGGGCTCAGCCCCTTCTCCAGGGCGGCCGCGGCCGTGATCGGCTTGAAGGTCGAGCCGGTCTGGAAGCCGTACGTCGTGCCGCCCATCTTGCTGCCCACGGCCAGGTTGAGCGTGGTCTGGTGCTGCTTCTGGTCGAGACCGTACGGCCGCGACTGACCCATCGACAGGATCTTGCCGCTGCCCGGCTGGACCTGGACGACCGAGGCGGCGACCTTGTCGTCCTCGTTGACGTGGGCGACGGCGGCCTCGTTGGCCGCCTCCTGGGCGCGCGGGTCGAGCGTGGTCCGGACGGTCAGGCCGCCGAGGTTCCACAGCTTCTGCCGCTCCTCGACCGTCTTGCCCAAGACCGGGTTGGTCAGGATCGTCTTGCGCACGTAGTCGCAGAAGAAGCCGGCCCCGTCGACGGCGGTGATGCAGCCGTTCTTCGGGGTCTTCACCTTCAGCTTGATCGGCGCGGCGATCGCCTTGTCCGCCTCGGCCTGGCTGATGTCCTTCACCTCGGCCATCCGCTGGAGGACCACGTTGCGGCGCTTCGTGGCTTCCTGGAGGTCGTTGATCGGGTCGTAGCGGCTCGGCGACTGGACGAGGCCGGCCATCATCGCGGCCTCCTCCAGCTTCAGGTCGGCGGCGGGCTTGGAGAAGTAGCGCTGGGACGCCGCCTCGATGCCGTAGGCCTGCTGACCGAAGAAGGTGATGTTGAGGTAGTTCTCGAGGATCTTCTTCTTCCCCAGCTCCTCCTCGACCTGGATCGCGTACTTCAGTTCGCGCACCTTGCGGCCGATGGTCTGCTGGGTGGCGGCGGCGACCTTCTCCGGGTCGTCACCGGCCTCCTCGACGAAGACGTTCTTCACGTACTGCTGCGTCAGCGTGGACGCGCCCTGGGCCACGCCGCCCGACTGGGCGTTGCGGTTGATCGCGCGCAGCACGCCCTTGAGGTCGATCGCCCCGTGCTCGTAGAAGCGCGAGTCCTCGATCGCGACGATCGCCTTCTGCATGTACGGAGAGATCTTCTCCAGCGGCACGACCTTCCGGTCGCGCGAGTACACGGTGGCGAGCGTGCCGCCCTCCGAGTCGAGGATGGTGGTCCGCTGACTCAGGGGTGGCGTCTTCAGGTTGGAGGGGATCTCGTCGAACCCCTCGACCGTCCCCTTCGCCGCAAGCCCCAGTGCGCCGGCCGCGGGCAGGGCGATGCCCGCCAGCACGGCTCCCGCGAGCACACTGACCCCGAGGAACTTGGCGGCCTGCTGGGTCCCGGTCAGACCTCCGCCCGAGCGCTTCTCTGCCATGAGCCGAACGTAGACGGCACGTATGAGCGGATCATGAGAAGAAGGTTCCCCGCCCGGGGCGGTGCGCCTTCGGGCACGTGGAACGCGCATCCGCCCCGGTGCCCGTGCCCGGAACGGCCTTGCAATTCCCCTGAGCCGTATGGAAGATCCACGGATGACCTGGACCCTCGTGGAGCGGGCCGAGACACCGAAGGGTCCGACCGGCCCCGGCGAGGACCGCCTCCTGATCGCCGGCGATCCCTCCGACGTGACGTGCTGCGCGGTCGTGGACGGCGCCACGGACAAGTCCGGTCGTGACTACGGCGGGATGAGCGGAGGGTCCCGTGCGGCCGACCAGGTGATCGCCACGTTGACGATGCTCCCCGCCACCGCCACGCCATCCGACGCCCTGGCCATGGTCACCGCCGGCCTGGCCGCGCTGCGCCGGCGATGGGGTATCGAGAGCGACGACCTCCTGGGACCCAGCGCCGTGGCAGCCGTCCTGCTGGCGGGCCGCCGTCAGATCGTTCGTGTCGGCGACGTGCACGTCGGCATTGGCCGCGACGGAGTCTGGGAGTACCACCCCGCGGACAAGGACGTCGACCGCGCGGCGGCCGGAGCCCGCGCCGCCTTGCTGCACTGCCTCCTCGCCCAGGGCGCGGACCCCGCCCGGCTGGCCGCCACGGACCCCGGCAGGCACATGGTGAGCGAGATCCTCACGGCCCAGAACGCTCTGGCCAACCGTGACGACGCATCGCCCTTCGGCTTCGGCCTGCTCGACGGACGTCCCGTTCCCCGCCGCCACGTGGAGGTCTTCGACCTCGACGACACCGTGGACGAGGTCGTCCTCGCTTCTGACGGATACCTCCGCCCGGCCCCGACGCTCGAGACCGCCGAGCGGGAACTCGCCGCCGACCTCGCCGCAGACCCGCTGCGCATCGGCGCGCACCCCTCCACCAAGGGCGTCGCCCCCGGCTCCAGCAGCTTCGACGACCGTACGTGGGTGCGCCTGCGCGCCGGACGAGGCGGTGGAGGACCGGAGCGTCCACCGAGCGGATCGAGCTGAAGAAACCGCATTGTGCAACCTGGTTGCATGATCTGGTCGTGCGGTACCGTACGCGCACCAAACTTCGCGTATACGTACGCGCAGCAGCAGAGGAGGACCCGGCCATGCCTGCCGAGCAGGGGACCAACCAGAGTGTCGAGCGGGCCGTCTCCGTGCTGCGGGCGCTCGGCGCGGGAAGCCCTGAGCGCCGGGTCTCGGACATCGCGGCCGACGCCGAACTGGGCCCGTCCACCACCTCACGGCTGCTGGCCACCCTGGAACAACTGGACCTGGTCGAGCGCAACCCGGTCAGCGGGCTCTACAGGCTGGGCCTGGGCACACTGCCGCTGGCGACCATGGCGCTGAACAGCCATCCCGTCCACCGTGCCTCGCGCATGGTGCTCCAGGGCCTGGCGGCCCGCACCGAACTCGGCGCCAACGTGGGCATACTGCGCGGAGCCGACCTGGTCTTCCTCTCCAACTTCGAGGGCGCCCGCACACCCAAGGCGTACACGCAGGCCGGGAGCACCGCCCCCCTGCACGCGACGGCGATCGGCAAGTGCCTGGTCTCGCGGATGACGGTGAAGGAGCGCCGCTCGCTGCTGGGACCGGAGCTGGACGCTCTCACGGACTACACCGTGGCCTCGCACGAAGCCCTGGACGAGGCGTGCGATGCGGTGCGCCGCACCGGCTACGCCACCGAGGTGCAGGAGCGCGCGCTGGGCAGGTCGTCGCTGGCCGCTCCCGTCCTGGACTCGCGGGGCACCGTGGTGGCCGCCATCTCGCTGTGGGGGCCCGCCTCGCTGCTCGGCACTCTGTCCACGGCCGACAAGCCCGGCACCCGGGAGGCCGAGCTGGCCGGCCAGGTGATCGAGGCGGCGGACGCGATCAGCCAGGCGCTGGGCGCGCACTGAGCTTCTGCGATATCGCCACCGTTCATGTGACGGTCTGCGAAGCGCAACGAGCGAGGCCCCGGGATTTTGATCGAACTGGCCGCGCGGGGCTGGCTCGTCGAGGAACGGCCGGGGGTTGTTCAGCGTGGTAGTCATGAACGGCCGCAAGCGGCACATCGGGTCGTGGCTTCCTTCCCACCATCGAAGCCCCGGCTCGCGTCCGCAAGGGAGGACGCTGCCGGCCGAAGCCGAGGACCGTGCTGTCCCGGGTCACTGAGAAGGCGCCACCTGATCATCGGCACCGGCCGGTCCGCCCTCGGCATACTGGTCGAGCACAGACGCGGTTTTCAGAGAGTGCGCCAGGCTGTCAGAGTCGGTTCCACCAGTTCCCAGCGGGCATCGGACAGGTCACTTGGATACGGATACGGGCGCTGTCGACGAGGCATGTTTCGGGGACGGCCTGCACGAGGGCGGTGATGCGGGTGGCGGGGCGTTCCCATCGTGGCCGATATCGCCTACCAGGGCGCCGGTCCGTGGCTGACCACGGGCATCAAGCGCAGGCCCCTGAAGAAACTGACTCCCACCGAGAAGACTCGCAACCGTGCCCTGGCCGCCACACGAGCACCCGTCGAACGTGGAGTCGCCCGCCTGAAGTCCTGGCGGATCTTCCGCAGGTCCCGATGCAGCCCCAACCGCATGACGTCAACTCGGCTGTTTCAAGCGGGCGCTTCTCACGCTGGTGCACCTGCGAAAGGGCGAGACGTTCTCGCGGCTCGGGGCCGGTTTCGGGATATCCCAGGCCACCGCCTGGCGCTACGCCGACGAGACCCTGGACGTGCTGGCCGGCTGGGCACCCGGTCTTCAGCAAGCCCTCACCGGGCTCGGTGAAGGGAACCACGTCATCGTTGACGGCACTCTCATCCCGATCGACCGGATCGGCCCGGACGAGCCGTACTACTCGACGAAACACCGCAAGCACAGCATGAACGTGCAGGTCATCGCCCGCCCGGACGGCACACCGCTCTGGACCACACACAACTGAAAGCTCCCCGGAGAACGCGCCTTCGCACAGCTGAAGTCCTGGCGACTACTCCGCCGAGCCAGATACTCCACCCACCGCAACGGCACCACCGTCCAAGCCATCCACACACTCCTGACCTGCCACAATTCAGGATGAAAGAGACTCAATGAGCCTCTTCAGCGGCCACTCCAGAGGGTGAACGGCTCTGTGGAGTTGATCCGTCTCTGATCTGCGGTCGCGCTCGGCCTCCGTGGATCAGGCCGTCACCCGATCGGTGACCACTCTGAAGATCCTTACTGAAGATCCTTATCGAACGTCTTTCATCCTCGGGCTCCGAGAGCGAAGATCAAGAGCATCGCCGCAGGTCAGCAGCACTCGCTGGATCGTGCCGAGCCCAGGATGAAGAGGTTCCGTCGTGGAAGTCTGCACGAAGTGGCATCCAACAGGGCAAGAAATTTCACTGCCGCATGGCTATAACAGGTGAGAAACTCGCCCTCACTCGGAGTACCTCATGAACAATGTTGAAGAATTCAAAGAAGCTTGGCAGAATTATCTGAACTGGCTGCATCACGACCTTTCTACGGGAATCGTAGCGGCAATGGTGGAGACTGTGCAGAGGAACGTAGCACAGCAGACCGCGGAGGAACTCGGCTTCAAACTGGAGGAGGAATTGACGATCTCTATTCGCGAGAAAGAGATTCCCTACTGGCTTGATCCCCTAGATAAGCGTGCGTGGGGTGAGGAGGTGAACATGGTCACCTTTCTCTGCAGGGATCCAAGGACTAGGCAATGGGTAATCGAAGCCCTGGGATCTCTCGCCGCAGTATTCGATTCATCGTACGACGAAGGCGAGCATCTTTCTTGCCGGAACAATGTACTGAAAGACGCCGATATCTATTGTCGATATTTGTACGGACGGTTGATCGAGCGGGCCTTCGAGAATTTGAATTCCACCGAGCGTCGCAGCACCCAAAATCGCGTCGGCCGACAGGCGGGAGAGGAAAGGGAGCGTAAGAAACTCGACCGGCATAGAACTCGAAAAGAGAGGCCTGGGGGAGGAAGGTCGACGAATCGGCCAAGAACCCCCGCAGCGCATGTCGAACATAAGGTTCAAATTCCGCCGAAACCCGAGGCGAAGGTGGGAATACAGAGAGATGCGCAGGAGCAGGCAGCTAACCACCTCGAGAAAATGCGAGAGGATTTTCTCGGAAATCTTATTTCATGGAACGATAGGATGGTGCTGGACCTTCTCCCGATTCAGGAGGGAAGGCTGCAAACAGTCCGTAACATGTCCGCTGACTTCCGTGTCTTTGTTGACCATCGAGGCGCCCGTCGGATTTATGTCGGCCTCGCGAAGAATCTACACACTTTGGGTTTTTCTACCATCGAAGCGGGAAGCATTGCGAGACTGAATCGCAAAGGAAATGGAGGAGATCTGATCGTAGTTCTACCCTCCGGAGGGGTGCAACGTGATGAGATGAAAGCGCTGTTCCAGCAGAATTTTACCAAGCGTCACCGGCTCCATTTCCAAATAGACAACCCGGTTATGGATAGCCAAACTAGCCCTCTCGCGGAAAATGCTAAGCCAGTAGCAGACGCCGAAGACGGTTATGCAACTCTGGTCTTGAACACCAGCGCCGAACCGGCAGCGCCAGCTGATGATGAATCCAGGACAAAGGTTTTCAATAATCCTGCGGCCGGGCCTACACGGAGAGTAGACTATCGGGATAAATTGTTCGATATCATGCAAAAGAAGCCTCACCTGGTATCCCGTAGGCGGATCCGGCAAGATCGGTCAGTGGAAACGCAAAGGAACTTCATAGAGAACCTCACGCTTAACAACTGTCGCGCACTGAAGGGTCTCGCTGTAGAGAGATCTTCCCCCTTCAGTGTGTTCATATTTAAAGAGAAGGAATATTTGGTGATCGGGGAGCACGACGAGGATCTATTCCCCCCCCCAAGTATTCACACTTCGTCAAACGAAAAAGGCGCTCCAATGTCTTTCATTCCGGAACTCTTATCATTCAGAGGATGACTGAGGGAGGGAGTGAAGCTGACCTCAAGAGGCTATTTAGCGAGGTATCGGAAGATGACATTCAATTCGGGTACAGGAATGGTGAGTTGACGCTCAGGACTCTTTGGAGAATGAACAAACCCGAGGATGAACTAATGAATCGCTTTATAGAGTTTGCGAAAAGCCAAGAAGGTGATGCGGCAAGGATAGCAGACATCCTGTCCGACATTCTCGACAATTGCAAGGATGGGAAGATTGACGCACGGGATCTCGCGAAGCTGGTCAGCAAGTACGCGCTAGAGGCGCGAAGTAGCATTCTCGAAAACGACGCCGCTGGAAAGAGGTTCTCGATCGGGTCGAGAGCGAATGGGAGACTGAAGTCGATGATGAAAGACCCTACTAGTTACAACCTTCACATCCAGGAAGCCATTAAGAAGGGAATTGTACATAATCTGTCACAGAAGGCGATTGCAGATTTCCCGGGAGATATCTGGCGCGAATTCATTGAGAGTCTGGATGATTCCGGCCCCAGTTGATGGCTCGAATGGAAGATCGAGGTTCGTCAGAGTTGCCACTTCAGGGCGAGATCGGCTTTGGTGATTTGGTCACGCTGTTTGGTGCTGCATCGAGTTTTGTGGAAGTCCGCCAGGGGTTCAGCCCGGGCGATACAGCTTTCCGCATCGGATAGGGGTAGATGTACTGCCGACCAGTAGGGCGGAGTCGTTGAGAAGTGCCACGATGGGGCGGTTCTCAGGGCTTACGAGCTGGTGCGTGATAGCGATGGAGTCGTGTTTGCCTGATCGGGGTCGTGGTCAGCCGTTGGCGGTGCGGTCGGAGACGATGCCGGCGATGGCCCGGTAGGTGGCGGGCAGAGCTTCGCGCCGGGGGGTCCAGCGGGTCGGCTGCTTCCAGCGTTTGTGGTCGGCAAGCGCGTGCTCGACGGTGATGAGCTTCGATGAGCGGCGGTGCCGGGCTTCCTCTCTGGCTGCGTGCACGTGTGGGAGGGCGATCTTGTTCGGCTTCCTGGGTGGTGTGATCGCCTGAGCGGGGTGGTCGCGGCGGAGGCCGAGGTATCCGTCGTCCAGGAGAACCTCCACGTCAGGGAAGTGCTGGAAGCAGACGCCGATACCGTCATTGCGTGCGGCGGTCGCATCGTGCATCCGGCCAGGTCGCAGGGCATCGGTCCAGAGCGTGCGGCCCTGAGAGTCGGCGACGACGGTGGCCTTCATTGTGTTCTGCTTCTTCTTGTCCGAGACGAACGCGCGTCGTCCGCCGCGGCCTGCCACGGGCCTGCGGACCTGGATCTCGGTGGCGTCCAGACGCAGCTCGATGCCCTCGGCCTGGGCATAGGCGAACACATCGGCCAGGGTCCGCAGCCGCATACCAGGGCGGTCGGGGACCGCGCATCCCTCTCGGCCAGGAGCCCGCGTATCTCCCCGACGGCCCGGGTGACGGTGGAGCGGTCGACACCGAACAGCAGGGCGAGAACAGAGTGGGGCAGATCGTGCCGCAGATGAATCAGCGTGGCGACCAGGCGGTCCACGAAGACCAGTTGATGCCGGGCACCGGCCCCCGCAGCCCGTCTCCTGGCCCCGCCGCGTGCTTCATGACGGCGCCCCTCGACACCTGCCTGCCACGGCCCAGCCAACTCCTGAGCCAGGCAGGCGAGATGATGCCGAGAGATCCCCGTGAACAACTGATGCGCGAGAACCGTCCGGCCGACCATGATCGTCACACCTGGATCATGCCAGCCACCAACAACGACGTCTCAGCAGCTATCACGCACCAGCTCGTAAGAGGTCCTGACACAATGGGGTGGTCACCAGCAGGCGACGCACTGGGTGAGGTCTTCCGACAGGAAGATCGTGAAACGTCTCTGCGGCCCCGTGACGGTCGCCATGTAGACCCGAGCGGTTCCTGCGGCTTGGAGTCCGGTGATGGCTTCGGGAAGTCCGGGCCGAGGTGGGACGCCCGTGCGCGTGACTTCGTGCCGCCAGGACCAGATGTCCCAGAGCTGTTGCGCAGAAGCCGTTTGGTTCAGGAAGACCTCGAAGTCCGCGCCTGCCTTCAGCTCGGCCAGAGCTGCGCGTGCAGAGGTGCAGCCATCGTGAGACAGTGCGGATTGCAGGGCGTCGCGGTTCATGCGATCAGTTTGCCGGGCCGGCCAAGGACAGCACCTGGCGGTGGGTGATCAGGCAGCACGCGAGCTTGAGGAAGGCTTCGTGGATGCCGGCTCGGCGTTCCCAGCGGGCACGGAGTCGTTGAAGCCGTGGAGCCAGGCGAAGGTGCGCTCGACCACCCAACGGTACGCGCCCAGGCCGCTGCCGTGGGCTGTGCCGCGGCGGGCGATGACGGGGAGGATCCGAAGGGCCCGGACCTGGTCGCGGTAGATGTCGTGGTCGTAGCCGCGGTCGGCGAAGACAGACTGAGGCTTGCGGCGAGGCCGCCCGGGCCTGCTTCAGACTGGTGGGACGGCGTCGAGCAGGGGCATGAGCTGGGTGACGTCGTTGCGGTTGCCGCCGGTGAGGATGACGGCGAGCGGGGTGCCGTGTCCGTCGGTGATCAGTGCCAGGTTCCGCGCACCCGCCGACGTCACCGCGTTCCTCGCGACCGACAGCCCCAAGAAGATCAACTCAGCATGTTGATTCTCTGTGAACCCTTAGGCAGGCATTGCGCTCGCTGTGCTGGCTCCCTCGGTCCTCTGGTGCTTCGCGATTGAACATCGCGTCAAAGAACTCGGCGATCGCGTTGTCCGGCTGGCGCCGATCGCGCTCATGGACTGGCGGAAGCCGACTGTGTGGCGGGCCTCGGCCAACGCCCGGCTGGTGTACGGCTTGGCGCCGTCGTCGGTGTGCATGACCGCCCCGGAGAGGCTGCCGCGGTCCGTGATTGCGGCGCGGTGCCTGCTACCCCGCCGCAGCTCGGCGAGCCCGATGCCCCGCATCACAAGCGCGATCCGTTCGTGGTCGACCCGCTCGCCGTCCCCGCGGACTCGGCGGCGGCCCTCAGGACGCCGTAGATACCATCCGGTTCCCGGTGCACGGCCCCGTATCCGCGCGGGAGCCCTGCGGCGTCAGTACTCGTACAGCGCGACCGCGTCCGCCCTGACTCCGTCGGATGGTGCTTCATGACCAGGGCACATCCGTTCTCCTGGACTGAAGATCCAGGTGTCCCGAGTGTCCAAGAGCCGGTCAAGGCCGGACTCCCGTGAAGTCACAGGAGCCCGGCCGACCACACGCGTGGTGGCCGCGCCCGAAATGTCGACGAGCTCTGCCGGAGGAAAGCCGAGGCGCCGGTCGGGCCGGGAGTCGCGCCTCCGGGCAGGAGCCACTGCCGTCATCGCTGTCAGTGCTCGTAGGCCCGTACCGTGAACAGGTGGGCGCGGGGCGCTCCGTGGGTGGCGTCCACCGTGATGCGGAGCGCGTCGGTGTGCACCGACGCGGTGTCGTCCAGTACATGTACGCGGTGGCGGCGGCGGTTGTCCCGTACGGTGATCGCCGTGTGCCAGTCGCCCGAGGCGTCCCGGGTCTCGATGCGGTAGTCGCGCAGGAGCTGCGGGGCGACCGGCTCGGGCGTGCGGTGCCGGTGCAGGTTGATGAGGTAGGTGTCCACGTCGTCGTCCATCACCAGGTGGACGGTGCGCACTTCGGTGGGGGCGTCCCATTCCAGTGTGAGGTGCGAGCCGGCGGCGGCGTCACCGGACACCCACATCTGCGGGCCGCCGAAGGGGCGTTGGTAGCCTCCCGCGACCTTGGCGGGGGCGTAGGCTTCCGTCTCCCCCATGGCCCGGAAGCACAGGGACCTGCCGCGCAGTTCGCGCGCCGACCACTCCAGTACCGGCTGGCCCTCCCCTTCGGGGATGTCGTGGTCGACACCGGGGTCCCCGGCGACACGGCGGCGCAGCGCGAGTACGCCCTCGGTGCGCTTCGGTACCAGGTGGAGCGAGGCGTGGGGGTTGGCGCGGACGAGCACGACCGCGTTCTCCGGAACGTCCGGGGAGTGGGAGAGGGCGGCGGTCACCCAGGCCGGTCCGCCGGCGGTGACGGGCACCTGGACGGTGCCGAGCGCGTCGAGCGGGACGGCGTTCTCGGCGAGACGGGTGCTCCACAGCTCGACGGTGAGTTCGGTGTCCTGGTCGGCGGAGACGAGCAGCTCCACTCCGGCCAGTGCGGGGTCGACGGGCAGCAGAACGCCGTAGTCGCGGGTGAGGGGACAGGGCTCGGCGGGGGTGTCCGGGCCGGGCTCGGCCGCGAGGCCGGTGAGGTGTGAGGAGGCGCAGACCCTGGCCGTGCGGGCGAGGTCGGCGGGGTCCTCGTTGGCGATTCCCATGACGGAACCGTCCTGCCGGAGCAGCACCTGGCCGACGAGCCCGGGATCGTCGGTGGCCAGGGCCCGCGGGGTCGTGCCGCGCTGCGCGCAGAGCGCGGCCGCGGTTCCGGCGGCTTCGCCGAGGGTGGCGCAGGTGGCCATGACGCGGGTGGCGCCGAAGGCGATGTGGGTGGCGGAGATGTTCCGGCCGGCGAAGAGCAGATTGCTCACATTCACTGAGTAAAGGCTGCGCAGGGGGATGTGGAAGACACCGTCGGTGTAGCGCTGCACGGCGCCCGGGCCCTCGGCGTACATGCCCTCCACGGGGTGGAGGTCGACCGACCAGCCGCCGAAGGCGATCCGGTCCTCGAAGCGGCGCTGGGAGAGGATGTCCTGCTGGGTGAGGATGTGGTCGCCGATGAAGCGGCGGTACTCACGCTTGCCGGGGACGCTGCCGACCCATTCCAGGGTGAGGTTGTCGGCGTCGAACTCGCCGGAGTTCTTGATGTGGTCCCAGATGCCCATGATGACGGCGTGCAGCTCGTCCCGGATGGCCTCGTTGTCGTGGACGGTGTCCATCGCACCGCCCCACTCGATCCACCAGTAGTCGCAGCCGTTGTCGCCGCTGCGCAGGACGCGGTTGCGCAGGATGGGGGTCTTCGAGATGTCCTTGGCGTATGCGGGCGGGATGAAGGGGACGGGGCGGCCGATGTCCTTGGTGTAGAAGAGGATCGTCGAGCCGAGCAGTGCTCCGTCGGACTCCTCGGGGGCCCAGGGCTCGCCGAAGTCGGCGGCTGATTCCCGGCCGATACGGCTGCGGGCGCCGGCCAGTTCTCCCAGGAGGCCGTCGCCGGTGCAGTCGAGGAAGACCCGCGCCCGGAAGGTGATCAGGCGTTCCGATCCCATCGTCCAGCCGGTGGCGGAGCGGATGGTGCGGTCGTCCTCGGGCCCGTCCGCCTCGACCTCGCGTACGTCGGTGTTGAGGAAGAGGTCGATCAGCGGCTCGGCGTGGACGGCGTCCTGCACCACCTGGTCCCAGTAGTAGGGGTTGCCCTCGGGGTTGCGGTACTGGTTCTCCGTGTAGAGCTCGCCCATGATGCCCGACTCCCGGGCGTAGCGCTGTACGCCGTGGGCGGTGGCGCCGCAGACCCAGACACGCACCTCGCTGCTGCTGTTGCCACCCAGTACGGGGCGGTTGTGCACGAGTGCGACGCGCTGTCCGAGCCGGGCGGCGGCGATGGCGGCGCAGACTCCGGCGAGGCCGCCGCCGATGACCGCGATGTCGTGGTGGAACTCTTCGTGTCGCATCCTCACCGACTCCCTTGCAATGTGCGACGACGTGCTGCGCCGCCGCCGGGTAAGTGTGCACCTCGTTACCGCAAAATGAAAAGAAGATGCAGAGGATGAGATTGCCATGCGCGTGACTTGTTCATCGCCGTGCGCAACAGATGTGACGCATCGTCGGTCACCGTGGACCTCATACCGGCCCTGACAAGGTCCGATCGCGCAGATCCGGTGCCCGATCGGGCAAGTATCCGCCAGCCGCCGCTGAACAGCGGATTTAGCAGCATGGTTGACAGCCCTCAGTATGTGATTGATTATCCCGCATATTGCACGCCGGACTCACAGAGGTTTCATCGGCGTAACCCGGGAAGCAGCCCCGCCCACGAGCGAAGCGCTGTGGGCGGACCGCCGCACTCGACTCGAGCGGCCGCCACCCTGCCGCCCCCTCCCGAGAGGAAGCCGCATTGACCATCCTGCGTACGGGGCAGACCAAGCGGAACGGCCCACGACTGCCCGACAGCACGTTCGCCGTGCTGCTCGTGCTGCCGGGGCTCGCGCTGTTCGCAGCGATCATCCTGTATCCGCTGCTCGCCTCCCTGACCACCGGCTTCTTCCGTCAGGACCTCCGGTTTCCCGGCAGAGAGTTCGTCGGCCTGTCGAACTTCGCCGACGTGCTGGAGCGGAACTTCTGGCCCACGCTCGAACACACCCTCGTCTTCGCCGGCGGAACCACCGTCGCCGCCTTCGGAATCGGCTTCGCCCTCGCACTCGCCCTCAACGCGGGTCTCAAGGGCAGCGGGTTCATGCGAGGTCTCTTCCTCTTCCCCTGGGTGATCCCGGGCGTCGTCACCTCATTCCTGTGGATGTGGATCTTCAACGCCAACTACGGACTGCTCAATGGAGTGCTCATCAAGCTGGGCCTCATGGACGAGGCGGTGTCCTGGCTCGGAGAGCCGGGCACGGCGATGCTCGCGGTGATCGTGACGAAGACCTGGGCGAGCTTCCCCTGGATGATGGTCATGATGCTGGCCGGCCTGCAGACGGTGCCCGGCGAGCTCTACGAGGCGGCCGCCGTCGACGGCGCGGGGATGCTCCGGCGCTTCCGGTCCATCACCTGGCCGGGCGTGCGCAACATCGCCCTGCTCGCCCTTCTGCTCGAATTCATCTGGAACTTCCAGCACTTCGACACCATCTACGTGCTCACCGGCGGCGGCCCCGCCAACTCCACGCAGACCTTCGCCGTCGCCGTCTTCCAGGACGCCTTCCAGGGCTTCGACCTCGGCCGGGCCAGCGCGCTCGGTGGCCTGTGGATGCTCCTCCTGCTCGTGCTGGTGGGTGGCTACCTGTTCCTGTCTCACCGTGAGGACCGCTCATGACCACCGCGACCACCCTTGAGACGGCCCGGACCGAAGAACAGTCCCGTCCTTCGCAGCACCGCGCCCCCCGCTCGCGTCGCCGGATCCGCCCGGACCTCGTACGCTCCCGGCTCCTGGCCTGGACCGCGCTGCTCGTCATCGGTCTGTTCGCCCTGCTCCCCCTGTACTGGATGCTGGTCACGGCGCTCAGTCCGGCGGACCGGGTGTTCCAGTTCCCGCCGGACTTCGTGCCGGGTGCCATTACCTTCGAGAACTTCCGGGCGGTGCTGGACAACGGACCGCTGTTCCACTACCTGAAGAACAGCGTCATCGTCTCGCTGACCACCGCGTTCCTCAGCGTGGTCATCTCGACGTACATGGGGTACTCGTTCTCCAAGTTCCGCTACCGCGGCCGCAAGTCGCTGATGAACTTCGTGCTCGCGTCGCAGATGTTCCCCCAGTCGCTGCTGCTGATCACGCTCTACGCCCTCTTCCGGCAGTTCGGGATGCTGGGCAGCTACACCGCGCTGGTGCTGTCGTTCAGCACGTTCACGCTCCCCTTGTGCGTGTGGATGCTGAAGGGCATCTTCGACACCATCCCCGACGCGCTGCTGGAGGCCGCCGCCATCGACGGCGCCTCGCGCTGGCGCACGCTGCACTCCGTCATCGCACCGCTCGCGGCTCCGGGAATGGCCGCCGCGGGACTGTTCGCCTTCGTGCGCGGCTGGAACGACTTCGTCTTCGCCCTCAGCCTGTCGAACAACGACACGATGACCCTGCCGCCCGGTCTGGTGCACACCTACATCGGTGAGACCTCGACCTCCTGGCCCACGCTGATGGCCGCGTCCCTGGTGGTCTCCCTCCCGGTCGTCGTCGCCTTCATGTTCCTCCAGCGCTTCCTGGTCGGCGGTCTCACCGCCGGTTCCGTGAAGTAGTCCACGAGCCCTCCCCCGCACCCCACTGTCCCCACCGCCCCACCCACGCAACACCGCCCACCCGCCTTGGAGGCCGCCATGTCCCCGTCCCAGCTCTCCCGCCGCAGCCTGCTCCGCGCCGCCGGTATCGGCGCCGTCGGCATCGCCGGATCCAGTGTCCTGTCCGCCTGTGCCACCGGTGGCGGCACCGGTGGCGGCGGCAACACCGCCGCGAAGGACTTCGGCTTCACCTCCTGGTCGCTCAGCGAGCCGGCCTACAAGCCGACCATCGAGGGCTTCCTCAAGGCCTGGGAGACCAGCAACGGCTCGAAGATCAGCACCACCACGATGCCGTACAACCAGTACCTCCAGGAGCTGACCCTCAAGCTCAACGGCCAGCAGGTCTCCGGCGCCGTCCAGCTGGACATCGCCTGGCTCGCCGCCATCGCCCAGACCGGCGTCCTCGCCGACCTCGGCGAACTGGCCATGTCGGGCGGCTACACGCCCGCCGGCCTCTCCAGCGGTCAGTACGAAGGGACGCAGTTCGGCCTTCCGTGGACGACGGGCGCGATCGGACTCATCGGCAACCAGGACCTCCTGAACCAGGCCGGCATCAAGACGGCGCCCACGACGATCGCCCAGTTCGAGGACGCGCTGCGCGCCCTCAAGGAGCTGAACGGCGTCACCCCGTACGCCGCCTCCACCGCCATCGCGCAGCTCGGCGACATCTTCCCGTGGATGCAGACCTTCGGATGCCCGATCCTCAAGGACGGCAAGGTCGTCCTCGGTGACGACGCCTCGATCGACGCGGTCACCTGGTACAAGAAGCTGTACGACGAGAAGCTCATCGCCAAGGACGTGGACCGCAACGGCGCCCGAGCCCTCTTCGGCCGCGGCACGGTCGGCTTCTACGACGACGCCGTCGTCGGCAAGGCCCCCACTCTCGCCAACGCGAAGGACCCGAAGAAGCTCGGTCCGGCGATGGTGCCGTTCTCCCGGCCCGTGCTGAAGGCCGGTGACTCGCCCAGAGCTCAACTGTGGGGCCACGTGATGGTGGTGGTCAAGGGCGACGGGCAGGACGCCGCCAGCCAGTTCGCGCTGAAGACCACCTCCGACCTGGCCACGACGACCGAGTACTTCAAGGCCGTCGGTCTGCCTCCGGCCACCAGCAAGGGCCTCGCCGCCCGCGAGATCACCGCGGACACCTTCACCACCGAGTGGACGCGTCGCATCACGGCCACGGCGACCCCGGGACCGTTCTGGCCGTACGCGAAGAGCGCCCAGATCATCAGCGCCGTCGCCCAGCAGGTCCAGGCGGTGCTCGTCGGGCAGTCCCCGGCCAAGAAGGCCATGGAGACGGCTCGCGAGCAGGCCACCCAGCTGATGAACGACTGATCCTCCCCTCCCCCCAAGAGCGGTGCCGTGGCCCCGCACGCCCACGGCACCACCCAGGTCCGCTCTCTCACAGGCCCCGCGGGAGAGCGGACCGTCCACTCTCCGCACCCGCCCCGGCGACCGGCACCGCCCTGTGTGCCCCTTGCCGTCACGTCCGCCGACCGGCCCTCCAGACCTTGCCCGTAAGGACATTGACGGAGACGGGTACGGCGGACACCCTTCTCACCATATTCAGCCGAGATGCACTCGTATCTCCCATGAGCCCCGCTGATGCACGGCCGATCTCGTGTGCGGATCGAATCGTCCGGAGAAGCGGATCCCCGAGGGCCGGCAGCGCCGCTCGGGAGTCATCCACCCTGGCAAGGAGGCACCAGCCTTGTTTCCTTCGATGCGACGCCCCGTGATCGGCGCCTGCGCCGCGCTGACCGCTTTCGCGGTCGGCTTCGCGACACCCCCCG